>JAQBTY010000075.1 GCA_027624735.1 Pseudomonadota bacterium
GGGGGGGGGGGGGGGGGGGGTGGGGGGGGGGGGCTTGCCGCGCAAAGCGGCGCAGGGCTGGGTCGACTTAAACGCACAACACTCTAGCCACGGCACTTCATGTCCGCACAAGATAACGAACCACAAATCTTCGAAACACCGGTTCTCATCGTCGGCGCCGGGCCGGTTGGGCTCGCGCTTGCCGGCGATCTGGGGTGGCGCGGCATAGCCTGCACCATCGTCGAACAATCGGACGGCGCGATATACCAGCCGCGTCAGGATCTGGTCGGTATCCGCACCATGGAGTTCTGCCGCCGCTGGGGCATCGTTAGCGATGTGGAAGCCAGCCCCTACCCGCGCGACTACCCGCAGGACAATATCTATATCGCCGGCAATCTGGCCAAGGGCTGGGAAATCGGCCGCTATGAAAATCCCCCCATGGGCGACGAACGACCGCCGCCGCAAAGTCCGCAAAAGCGCGAACGCAGCCCGCAGAATATGTTCGACCCGATCCTGAAGAAATTCGCCACGTCGTTTGATAGCGTCGATCTTCGCTACCATCACCGGTTTCGGTCGCTGCGCCGGACCGCCGAGGGTGTAATCGCCGAGATCGAGGATTGCGGGCAACAAACGACTTTTCACATCGCGGCCAAATACCTGGTCGGATGCGATGGCGCCGGCAGCGCGGTTCGTACCGCTCTGGAAATCCCCATGGAGGGTAATCCCGCGCTGACCTATACGACGAATGTTATTTTCCGCCGTGCCGGTTTTGAGGAATTGCACGATAAACGCCCCGGCTACCGGTTTATCTTCCTGACCGCGACCGGAACCTGGGCGACCATTGTCGCGATCAACGGCAGCGATCAGTGGCGTATGTCGATCGTGCAAAGCAGCGATCGTCCCCGCGAGATTTCCGATGACGAGGTGCATGCGGCAATCCGCAAGGCGGTGGGAATCGAGTTCGATTATGAGATTCTGTCGATTGTTCCGTGGACGCGGCGCGAGCTGGTCGCCAAGCGGTTCCGCGACGGAAATTTTTTTCTCGCCGGCGATGCGGCGCACTGTATGTCGCCGACCGGCGGATTCGGCATGAATACCGGGGTGGGCGATGCGGTGGATCTGTCGTGGAAGTTTGCCGCCATGCTCGACGGCTGGGGCGGCGGCGGTCTGCTCGCTTCCTATGAGACCGAGCGCCGTCCCGTGGCGGTGCGTAACGTGACAGAGGCGAGCGGCAATCTCGCCCGTATGCTCTCGCCGGAGGACAATTCGGCGTTTCTTGAAGACACGGCGGAAGGCGCCGCGGTCCGCAAAGAGGTTGGCCGCCGGTTTTCGGAAACCATGAAACGCGAATGGCAGACCTTGGGTATTCACCTCGGCTATTGCTATGATCGTTCACCAATTTGCGCCCATGAGGGCGGCGCGTCGCCGGCACAAGATCCCGCCACCTATATCCAGAGCACGCATCCCGGATCGCGCGCGCCGCATGTGTGGCTCTCCGATGGCACCTCTACCCTGGATCTGTTCGGAAGCGGATTCGTGCTTTTGCGGCTTGGGGCTGGGGCGCCGGATGCCCAGCCATTGGCTGCGGCCGCGCGATGCTGCAAGATGCCCCTTGAAATTGTAACAATCGAGGATCCCGCAGTGCTTGAGGCCTACGAACGCTGTCTTGTTCTGGTTCGCCCCGACGGCCATGTCGCCTGGCGCGGCGACGTGGTCCCGCCGGAACCGGCAACCCTTATGGATCTTGTCCGGGGCGTGAATTCCGAAGGAGATTTGACCGCATGAGCACGACCGAACAGCTGGCCGCCTCCGACAATCTGGAAACGCTCTACGGCCGGCTGCATGAGCGCAGTATCGGTGCCGGCTGGGCCAAACCGACACCGTCGCTGTACCCCGAACCCTACAAGAATTTCGAACCTTTCCTGTGGAGCTGGCAAGACGGCCGCGCGGCGCTCGATGCGGCGGGCCGGCTGATCGGCACGGACCTGGCCGAACGGCGCAATCTGATCCTCTATAACCCGGTCGAGGGCAACGATTACGCGACGGTCCGCACCCTCATTGCTGCTTACCAGATGATCCTGCCGGGAGAACAGGCCCGATCGCACCGCCATACGCCCAATGCGCTGCGTTTCATCATCGAGGGCGAAGGCTCCTACACCATCGTCAATGGCGAACGGCTCCCTATGCATCCCAACGATGTGCTGCTGACGCCGAACTGGTGCTGGCATGGCCATGCCAGCGAAGCCGAAGGCGCGTGCTACTGGATGGATTGCCTGGACGTTCCCTTGGTCCATTTTCTGGAACCGATGTTTTTCGAGCAACACCCGGATATCCACGAACCTGTCGCCGAGACGCCTCTCAACTCGCCTTTTTTATTCGCCTGGGCCGATGTTCAAAAGCAGCTCGATCAGACCGAAATTGATCCGGAAGGCCGCTATGGTCGGCGCATCGAACTCGGCAGCCCGGCGCTTCATTCCATCGCGCTGCACATGAACCGGCTGGAAAGCGGAAGCCGGACCCGGACGACGCGCACCACGGCCAACCAGATCATCTGCGTCGCCGAAGGCGCCGGCACGTCCGTGATCGATGGGCAAAGCCTGAACTGGCAACGCGGCGACGTGTTCGCGGTGCCGGGTTGGCGGCCCTTCCACCACAAGGCCACAGGCGACGCCACGCTGTTTGAAATGAGCGACGAGCCGGTGATGAGATCGCTCGGCTGGTTACGGACATCGGATTAACAATCAACAAACGACAGGGAGCAAACCATGACACTGACATTCGCCTGCTGGGGCTATGACCGGACCGAAGCCATCCGTAACGGTACCGTCCCGATTCAAGGGTTCGACGTGCAAAGCCTCGAGTTGGGTCACCGCGACATTTTCGACCGTATGGGCTCGAAACAGGAATTTTCCGCCGCCGAGTTTTCGTTTTGCGAATACGTCATGCATTTCGCCGGCGGCAACAGCCCGTTCGTCGCTATCCCGGTGTTCCCGTCGAAGGTCTTCCGTCACAGTTTCATCTTCATCAATCGCGGCGCCAATATTCGCACGCCGAAGGACCTTGAAGGCAAGCGCATCGGCGTGCCGCTATACACCATGACGGCCGCGCTGTGGCAGCGCGGTCTATTGCAGGACGAATACGGGGTCGATTGGCGCGGTATCGAATGGGTCCAGGGCGCCATCAACGCCGCCGGCGCCCACAGTGTATCGACCGGTATTCCCAAATTGCTCAAGCCGGCGAATATCGTTCACGCCGATCCGGGAAAATCTCTGACCGATCTTTTGATATCGGGCGAAATCGATGCGGCGATGGGCGCGCAATCGCCCGACTGCGGGCCGCATCCGTCGATCGGCCGCCTGTTTCCCGAGTTCCGCGCGGTGGAACGGGATTACCACATCCGTACGGGGCTGTTTCCGATCATGCACCTGGTCGCGATCCGCCGCGATGTGCACGAAGCCAACCCCGGCTTTGCCCAGGCGCTGTACACCGCCATGAACGAGGCCAAGGCCGTGGCGATGGAAAAACAGCGCCATACCGGCGCCAATGCCGTCATGATGCCGTTCCTCGCCGCCGATCTTGAAGAAATCGACACGGTCTTCGGCGGCGATCCCTACGCCTACGGCATCGACGCCAACCGGAAGACCCTGGAAACCCAGATCCGCTACATGGTGGAACAGGATTACATCGCCGACGCTATCCCGGTGGAGGATTTGTTTGTGAAGGTGGAATAGCCGGAAACACCGGTGACGGGCCGGTCTCAAACCCGCCCGCGCCGACCGTGCGCGCAGCGAACGAAGCAGCGCTCTAAATCACCCGTTGCACCGGGATACTACGGACGTCCATTTCGTATTCCAGTCCTTTGACCGGCGGACGGGCGTAGTACCAGGTTAGGCCGGCGCGCGCGGCACCGCGGGCGACGATCTCATCGGCGAGGAACGGATGCAGATCGTGCACCGTATAGACCTGGGTGGCGTTGGCATCGGCCCAGCCGACGCCGAGCGCCGCCATCCGGGCTTCCATGGCGCCCAGCACATAGTGCGCTTTTTCGCGCAGCGCGTCAGGTGACGTATCGCCGTAACGGATGATGCGTTCCTCATAAGTGCCCGGCCCTTCGGGCGATTCCGCCGATCCGGCGATGACGAAGCTCTTGACCGAACTAGCCCCGGTGTCCACCGGTACGGTATACGAAAACGCCTCGAAGCTGGGTTCGGGCGGCGGGTTGATTTCCGGACAGACATTGGATCGAGCGACCGGGTTCTCGTCGTTCTTGAATATCCCCCAGCGTTCCAGCGTGCCCACATAGAGCCGGTTGAAATCGATGAATCCCTGTTCGGTAAACGGCGCCGGGGAGCGCAGTTCGCACGCGCAAAACGATGTGAAGGATCGACCGATGGCAGTCAAATGCCGTTCGACTAGATCGAAACCCTTCGCCACCGGTACTGGCGTGGAAAACCGGACGCGTTCGATGGCGAATCCAGGTTCCGCCGCGACGCCGCCTGAATACTGGAAAGGCCCGCGTACATACCGATAACCGCCGGGAGCGAAAATTGCTGTTTCTGCCATGATCTTACCTGGAATGGTTGGTGTCGGCGTTCAGCCTAAACCACGGAAGCCGATGCAATCAACGGCTGGCGCCGCGTTGCAGGATTCTATAAATTAACGGCAGCTTTCCCGCCTCCTTAGCGCACAGTTCCCAAATGACAGGCACGACCCAACCCGCTGCCTATACCAGCGCCCAGACGATGGCGGTTCTGACCGGCGCCAGCCTCATGCTGACCATGAGCATGGGCATGCGCCAGAGCTTCGGCCTGTTCGTTGCGCCGGTGACGCAGGATCTCGGTATATCGGTCGCCGATTTCACGCTCGCTATCGCCATCCAGAACCTTACCTGGGGGGTGAGCCAGCCCTTGATCGGCGCCTTCGCCGATAAATTCGGCTGCCGAAAGATGACGGTAACGGGATCCCTGCTTTATGCCGCCGGACTGGGGGTCACCATGATGGCGGAAGGGCCCATCGCGTTATGGATCGGTCTTGGGTTGATGGTTGGCCTCGCCCTTGCCTGTACCGGACTGAGTTTGGCCCTTTCAGCGTCGGCGCGATCGGTGTCGGCTGTCAAACGCAGCGTAACGCTGGGAACCATATCGGCCGCCGGGTCGATCGGAACCTTCGTCGCCGCGCCGATCGCACAGGGGCTAATCACCAGCGACGGTTGGCTTATGGCGATGGTGGGCTTCCTGGGTCTATGTGTGGTCATGATCCCCGCGGCCTTTTTCACCGGTGCAGGGGATAAAGCCGCACTGCAAATGGCAAAGGAATCCACGGCATCAGATGCCGGTATGTCACTAAAGGAAGTTTTGGCGGAAGCGTGGGAACATAAGGGCTATGTCACAATGGCTCTCGCCTATTTCGTCTGTGGCCTGCAGCTGATCTTTATTGCCGCGCACCTGCCCACCTATCTGGAAATTTGCGGCCAGTCACCGACCCTCAGCGCCCAGGCGCTTGGCGTCATTGGCGGGTTCAATGCGATTGGCTGCTATATTCTTGGCTGGATGGGCGGCAAGTATCCCAAACATGTGCTGCTCGGATCGGTCTACATCCTGCGCTCCTGCTTTATCGTGGTCTATTTCCTGCTTCCCGCGACACCGACAACGACCCTGGTATTTGCCGCCGTCATGGGACTGCTGTGGCTCGGCGTCGCGCCGCTGGTGACGGGGCTGGTTGGGCAAATATTCGGGCTCCGCTATATGGCGACGCTCACCGGCGTGGCCTTTTTTTGTCACCAGACCGGCTCCTTCTTCGGCGCCTGGGGCGCTGGACTGATCTTCGACGCACTGGGAAATTACGACCTCGCCTGGCAAATTGGCGTCGCCATCGGCGTGACCGCAGGTATCGCCCAGATTTTCATGGACGACAAGCCGACACCCAGAATTAGTGCCGCGGCAATGGCCTAGAGACGATCTGATTTCGCCATGAAATTTTGTCGCGAGCGGTGGATTGTTTTCGACAACCCCAGCGCTTATTCTCCTGCGGCCTATCATCCCGTTTCAGGGAAAATTTAAATTCAATCTGGGAGATTTCGATGAAGACCGCCACCTTATTTGCTGCCGCTGCCGCAATGGTATTGCCTATTTCAGCCACGACCGGCACCGCAAGCGCCGATGATTTTTTTGTGGGTAAACAGCTTACTTTGACTATCGCGTCGCGACCCGGTGGAGGCTTCAATGCCTATGGCCGGTCGCTCGCTAAACACATCGTGAAACACATTCCCGGCGGGGCAAGCATCATCGTCAAAAACATGCCCGGCGCCGGCGGGCGCAAGGCAACTGCCTGGCTCGACAAGATCGCGCCAAAGGACGGCAGCAACATGCTTGGAACCATGCCTGGTTCGCTGGTCGAACCGATCCTCGGCGATCCGAAGCGTGTCAAATACAAGCCGCTTGATTTCAGTTATATCGGCAGCGCGTCAGGCTTCACCACGCTGTGTCTGGTGCGGTCCGATCATGCCGTCAAATCCTTCAAGGATATGATGAAGACCCAGGTCATTTTCGGGGGCGATCAGATTGGGTCGACGACCCATGATCACGCAAACATGATGCGCAATCTGGTTGGGGCTAATATCAAACTGGTTAAAGGATATAGCGGCACCAAGAATTTGGTGCTGGCGATACAGCAAAAAGAAATCGACGGTTTTTGCGGTTACGCCTGGGCGTCGCTCATGAGCCGGGCCTCTCATCTGGTGGAAAAAAACATCGTGCGGCTCGTGGTGCAGTTTGGGTTGGATCCTCATCCGGAAGCCACCAAGGCAGGCATCCCGCAGGTCTGGCAATTCGTCAAGGATCCGAAAAAGATCGCCGCCCTGAAGCTGCTGGCTTCGACCCAGGTCTTTGGCCGCCCCTATATTGCCCCTGCGGGGGTGCCCAAGGCGCGTCTGGAAATTCTGCGTGCGGCCTTCGACGCAACCATGAAAGACCCGGGCTTTCTCAAAGACATGAAAAAATCGCGCCTATCGGTCCAGCCCACCAGCGGCGCGAAAGTTCAGCAACTGATCCGCGATATCTATCTTTCCGATCCGGCGACCCAAAAGCTCGCCCGCGCGGCGATCTCCAAATCGAAATAATTCCATCCACTAGTGACGGCGCTCCCGAAAGGAAGCGCCGTCTTTATTTTGCCCTGCAAACCTTACGTCAGTCCCTATACAAATGAAGAAGGCGCCGGCGATTCTGGTTGGGGAGGAACAGGTGCTTCTTGGTGGCGTCGCCCGCCATCAGAAAATCTACCATGCAGGACGGGTCGAAGGCGCCATTGCCGACAAAACGATCGCACGATGCGGCAACCAGCACGTCGGTCACCAACTCCTCGCCAAAGCGTTGCGGGTCTCCCAGTCCCACGGCGGCGTGACTCTCCTTCGTACTCAGCGTGCGTAAGGATTCCTGACAGATTATGGCATCGCCGAAACGCGCCCGGTATTCATCCACATAGGGTTGATAATCCGTCATTAGCCAAACCGCGTAATCCTTGGCCGTTGCCTGTTCGACGATGGCGGGATAATGACTGTTGATTCTTTCCAGTATTGGCATCGCGTCCGGTTCCTCGGCGCCCTGTATATGAACCGCCAAGATCTTGCGTCCACCCAAAAGGCCCATTTGCTCGGCGACCCGGTCGCGGATCCGCCAGTTGGGCACCAGGTATTTTTCAATGAGCCGACGAATGATTTCGTCGGGCGTAAGGCCGGCCAACGAATGATCCTCGGGGATCCAGGCCAACAGGTCTACAATACCAACAAGGAAATCGCTGACCACCACCCGTTCCGGCCGGTTGAGCAGCCACAAAGCCGCCAGCTTCCCTTCCCCGCCGTGATGCGGTGGAACCGCTGTGTCGGCTTTAGCGGCATCAATTCCTGCCGTGCGCCACTTACCTGGAAAAATTTCATCGGCGGGCGCGGCGCGTAGAAACATCAACAGCTCGGTACCGATACCGTTAAAAAATTGCGGAAAGGCGTTGTCGGTCCCGTGGTGAAGAAACGGCGTGTTGGCGCCCCACAAGACGCAGGGTTGGCGGTTAGTAATTTCAGCCAGAAGCAGACCGCCGAACACATGAAATATTTCAGTCCAGAAATCATACCCAAGAGATTTGATCAGCAGGAAACGTTCCTCATCCGGACACCGACCGCAGCCTGCCAATAGGGCTTGAACTTTTTCGTGCCGGGGCCTGTCGAAACCGGCGAGGACGTTGGGATTGGCTCTGGCGCCCCAGCCGACGGCCTTGTCCTCCAGACCGATCAACCCCGCGATGTGCGCCCTGATCGCCCAGGCCACGCCGTCTTCGGCCTCGAGGGCGATGATTTCCTGCGACAACGCCTCGGCATAGGCAAGATTGTCGTTCTCCATGGCCTGCCGGGCGTGGCGCAGCAACTCATCGCGGCGCTTCAGGTCGTCAGCTGCACCGGTCACGGCACGACCGCCACGGCTTCTATCTCGATCATGAATTCGGGCCAGGCTAGCGCCGATACCTCGCATATGACGCTCGACGGGCCGTCCTCGGGAAAATATTTTTCGCGGATATCGGCAATATCGTTAAAAGCGCGAATATCGGTTACATAAACCGTTACCTTGACGATATCGTCCATGGTCGCGTTGCTGTCGGCAAGAATGCCTTTGATATTTTCCAGCACCTGAACCGCCTGCGCCCTCAGATCGCCTTTTCCTACAAGCTTCCCGTCCCTGTCGAGCGCCACCTGGCCTGAAATCCACAGCAACGGTCCGGCCTCCGAACGCACGCAGTTCGAATAGTAGGGCTTGAGCGGAACCGCGACCGCGTCGGGGTTCATGGCTTTCTTTCTAGGATTGGACATCCCAATTGTCTCCCTTCTATTTGTGACGCGTTGTTCAGACGGTGATCGCTTTCTTCAAGGCACGCCACACATTCTGCGACGTGATGGGTAATTCAACATGCCGCACGCCGAGATGCCAGAGGGCATCGACAACGGCATTTCCAAGGGCGGCGGGGGGACCGATGGTGCCGGTCTCGGAACCGCCTTTTACGCCGAGAATATTGCTCGGGCACGGAATTTCCTGAAATACCAGGCTTAGATTTTCCGGCATGTCGCTTGCGCGCGGCATCGCATAATCCATGAACGACCCCGACAGCAGCTGTCCTTCGGCGCCGACGCTGTCCTCGTCGCCATAGATCACCTGTTCCATCATGGCTTGACCGATGCCCTGCGCCAGTCCGCCGTGAATTTGTCCCTCGACGATCATCGGGTTGATGATGCGGCCGCAATCGTCGGAGGTGAAGTAATCGCGGATGCGGACCACACCGCTCTCGGCATCCACGATGACGACGGCCAGATGCATGGCCTGTGGATCATTGGTGTCTTTCGGCTCATAGAACACCGTTTCTTCGAGACCGGGCGTCAACGACCGATCCTCGGGCAGGCGGGCGCCATGATAGGCGATATCGGCAATTTCGGTAAAATCAACGATACGATCCGTGCCACGCACCCGGAAGACGCCGTCTTCATAATCGATGTCCTTAGGCGCGCATTCCAACACGTGCGCCGCGAGAGTCCGCGCCTTATCGATAACTTTCTCCGCCGCCATCACAATGGCGACGCCGCCGACCGACGCCGATCGAGATCCCCAGGTGCCGTTGCCAAACGGCACCCTGTCCGTGTCGCCCTGCACCAGTTCGATATTCTCCATGGGAATACCAAGTGCGTCCGCGGCAAGCTGGATAAAGGCGGTAGCATGTCCCTGGCCGTGCGAGTGGCTGCCGGAAAACACCGTGACCTTGCCGTCGCTATGGACCCGCACGGAAGCGCTTTCATAGCCACCATGCAGCCCGCCCCGGACCGCGAGGTTACGGCTAGATCCGGTCCCGGATTTGTCGAGAAAACTGGCCAGCCCAATCCCCATCAGGACGCCGTTGGCGCGCAGTTTCTGTTGTTCCTCCCGAAGGGCCTGATAATCGGCGATCTCCAGCAAATTGTCCAGTAGGGCCGGCGGATCGCCGGAATCATAGGTCCTTCCCAACAAATTAGGGTAGGGAAACTGATCGGCCTGGATCAAGTTTTTGCGTCTGATTTCCACCACGTCCAGTCCCATTTCGCGGGCGCCGTTTTCCAGCAGCCGTTCGTTGACCCAGGTCGCCTCCGGCCGGCCCGAACCGCGATAGGCATCCACCGACACCGTGTTCGAATAAGCGCCGCGGACCCTCAGATGAACCGCCGGCGTCGTATACAAACCGGTCACCGTCTGGGGATAGGAATTGCCGGGAATACTGGGGGCAAACTGGCTGAGATAGCCGCCCAGCGCCGCGATGGTATCGATTTTCATGCCGATGATCCTGCCGTTCGCATCGAACGCCATCTTGGCCCTGGTGTGGTGATCGCGGGCCTGGGAATCCGACATGAACGATTCGGACCGGGTTGCCGCCCACTTTACCGGTCGGCCGATTTTCCTGGAGGCCCAGGTCACCACGGCGCCTTCCGCGAGGTGGATTTTAAGTCCGAATCCACCGCCCACATCGGGGGTAATGACGCGGATCCTGTGTTCCGCTTCATGCAGCAAATATTTGGCTAGCCAGCGGCGAAAATAATGCGGGATCTGCGATCCGCACCAGAGGGTGTATTGACCCGAGTGTTCGTCGTACTGCGACAGAAAAACTCGCGGTTCCAGCGGATTGCCGGCGACCCGGTTGCTGTCCAATGTCATTTCCGTCACGTGATGGGCATTGGCGAAGATCGCATCGACAGCCTTGCCGTCGCCTTTTTCGATTTCGAATACGAGGTTGGTCCCGATGTCGTCATGAATGACCGGAGCGTCGTCATCCAGTGCACGACTAATCTTGGATACCGACGGCAACGCCTGATACTCGACCGCAACGGCTTCCGCCCCATCCAGGGCGGCGAACCGGGTTTCCGCAATGACGCAGGCGACCGCATCGCCCACATGGCAGACCTTGCCGCCGGCAAGGACCGGCTTCAATTTTTCGTTCATCGGCCGTCCGTCGCTGAACGGCATCGGATGCACGCAAACCAGTTCGCCATTACCGTCGGCGTGCCAGTCCTCGGCGGTCAATACCCCAAGCACACCGGGCATGGCAGCGGCTTTATCAGTCGAAAGTGACAGAATGTCGGCGTGCGCATGAGGGCTTCTGACGAAGGCGGCATAGGTCATGCCGGGCAACATGTAATCGTCTGAATACTGCCCCTTACCTGTGAGGAAACGCTGATCCTCCCGCCGGCGCAGCGGTTGCCCGAAATACATGAAGCCGGCCCTCTTATTCCGCAAAAATCAGCTGTTAATGTCGCGGGCAGCAGCACATCGAGTCAAGCGCCGCTCGATCATTGGATTCCAAAAATTGCCTGCAATGCGAAAAACTGTCGCAGCTTGCGATTTCACCCTCGCCAAAATCCACTGAATAAGTATGATGCCTCAGTAATTCCAAAAAGCCCGGTCGGGAGGCGTTCATCGACAACACGGGCTACATACCAAAGGTTATGTATCCAATGGCAGCAGCTAAAAAAGTCGCCTCTAAAAAGGTCGCCTCTAAAAAGGTCGCCTCTAAAAAGGTCGCCTCTAAAAAGGTCGCCTCACCGGCAATGTCGGCTGGGACGAGGGAATTTGTCAAACTTCAGGAAGCGAAGATCGAGGTTCAGCGGCGCGGTAACAGCGGCAAGCCGCTCCTTCTTTTGCATAGTGAAGATAATTACGAAACCACGCAGCCGTTCGTCGACGAGTTGGCGAAAAAATATCGTGTCTTCATACCGCGCATGCCCGGATTTGGCCGCTCGACGCTCCCCGATTCAGTGATGAAGATCGACGACATGTCCTACCTCTATCTGGACTTGCTCGACCATTACAAGCTGACCGATGTAAACATCATCGGGTTCTCGGTGGGTGGTTGGCTGGCGGCGGAAATGGCGTCCAAGAATTGTTCGCGCCTTTCCAGGCTGGTGCTGGTCAACCCGTTGGGCATCAAGATCGGCGGCAAGTACGACCGCGACATCGAAGACATCTATTACCGGCCGTTCGATTACGTGAAAAAGTTGAAATTCCACGACCCGGACAAGGACCCGCGTGTCCTGACCGAAATGAACGACCGGGAAGCCTACCTGCTGGCGCGTCACCGCGAATCCACGGCGAAAATGTGCTGGAATCCCTATTTCCACAATCCAAGCCTGAGATACCGGCTCAACCGTATTACCGCGAAAACGCTGATGATCTGGGGCGCCAATGATGGGCTTACGAAGACATCCTATGGCCGCGCCTACGCGAAACTCATTCCGGGGTCCAAATTCGTGACGATCGCCAAGGCGGGCCATTTTCCGCACATCGAACAGCCGGACGCCTTCATGAAGGAAGTGCGTTCCTTCCTCAGTTAAACGATAAGACGACGAACGATAGGGATACAATTATGGAAACATATCATTTTACCGAATTCGCCTGGCCCTTCCTGCCGCCGGAAGACGAATACACCTCCATGCGGGTCAATCTGCCGAGCCGGGTCTACGACCCTAAAAAAGGCGCGGACTGGTACGACATGTGCCTCGATCAGCATCTGCTGGCCGACGATCTCGGCATGAACTGCATGATCAACGAACATCACCAGACGGCGACCTGTCTGAACCCGGCGGCCCCGCTCTCGCTTGCCATTGTCGCGCGCCAGACCAAGAACGCACGCCTCTGTATCCTTGGCAATCCGGTCGCCAATCTCGCCGACCCAATCCGCTGCGCCGAAGAAATGGCGATGATCGATAATATCTCGCACGGGCGGCTGGAATGCGGCTTTGTGCGCGGCGTGCCGTATGAGTTGTTCGCGTCCAACGCCAACCCGACGGAAACCAACGAACGTCTTTGGGAATCCATCGATTTGATGACCAAGGCCTGGACCAGTCTCGACGGGCCATTCAATTACGAAGGCCGCTGGATCCACAAGCGGCAGGTCAATGTCTGGCCGCGGCCCTATCAGGAACCGCACCCGCCGATCTGGATCACCGGCGGCAGCAATATCTCGCACGGCACCGAAACCGTGCGGCGCGGCTACACCTTCGCCATGTTCCTGACCCCGGTGGACGGGCTGAAGCGGATGTGGGGCGCAATTCGACAGAACATCAAAGATATGGGGCTTCCGAAACCGGCCGATGATCAGTTCGCCTTCATGCCGCTTGTTGCCGTCGGCGATACCGAGGAAGAGGCGCTCCGGCTGGTCAACGAGGTCTTCTGGTACGTGACCCACAACAAGGCCGAACCGCAGTTCCGCGCCCCGCCCGGCTATGTTGAAACCAAGCTTTACGCCAATTTCCTGTCCGGTAAATTCTCCGGCGGACGGACCGACGCGATCCGCAAGATGGGCATGGAATATTTCCGCAAGAACCATGTGGCGATCTACGGCACCCCGGATTCAGTGGCGAAGCAGATCAAGGATCTGTATCGCAAGACCGGTGGCTTTGGCCATCTGATCGCGATGATGCATTCCGGCTCCATGAGCTACAAGGACTGCAAGAAAAGCATGACCTTGTTCGCCAAGGAAGTCATGCCGCAGATCAAGGACCTCGGCACCGTCAGCGACCGGTTCGGCCCGCTTGAGCATCACGGGAAGCCAATTCCGGCGGCCAAGGCCGTTTCACGGACGCAGGCGCTCGCGGCGATGTATGCCAAGTTCAACGAGCCAGCCAAGCCGGTGAAGATCACGAGCAAAGCAAAGCCCAAGGCGAAAGCAAAACCGAAGGCCAGGGCAAAAGCCAAGCAGGCGGCCTAGAGCAAGATGATTTTCGCTGGAATCACATGGCAAAGACCCACCTCCCCTGACCCCTTGATCCGCTTCACGGCTCAAGCCCTAAAGGGCGGAGGGGGACGAAATGGCACGGTCTGGGAAGACTCCCTCTCCGCCCGTTTGGGGGGAGAGGGTTGGGGTGAGGTGGGGAATGCGGCGCGTAGCGACGCAAGGATTTGTCGAAATACGGGAATCACTTTTTGCTCCGAACAGTAGTTTAAAGACGGGGAAGCAGGATGAACGGGATCAACAGCCGTTACGTTAACGTCGATGGCATTCGCACCCATTATCTCGAGGGCGGCAACGGACCGACGGTGGTGTTCATGCATTCGGGCGAATTCGGCGGCGCCTCTGAATTGTCCTGGGAGTTCAACCTTCCCGCCTTTGCCAAGCATTTTCGGGTGATCGCCCCGGATGGCATCGGCTTTGGCCGGACCGACAAGATCTATGATTTCGGCGGCGGACGCGACCGGTTCTTCAAACACCTGATCCGCTTCTTCGAAATCATGGAAATCACCGAAGCCGATTTTGTGGGCAATTCCATGGGCGGCAGCAATCTGGCGCGGATCGCGGCGTCACCGCCGATGATTTTCCCCATCCGCTCGATGG
>JAQBTY010000076.1 GCA_027624735.1 Pseudomonadota bacterium
CTTCGCCGCGTTATGTTTCCCCGTGGGGTAAATCCCGGTCACCGGCGACTTTTTCAACGGGCTGCTAACGGTTCGCGAGGGCAACGCCCGCGACCGCGATTATCATGCCAAGAATGGCAAGCGAGGCGAAAGTTTCATCAAACATCAGCCAGCCCATCACCGCCGTCGTCGGCGGGCTCAGATAGATCAGGCTGGTCACCTTGGCCGCGGCGCCGCGGCGCACCAGCAGATAATAGAGAGCAATGGCGATGACCGATAATCCGATGCCGGACCACAGCAGGGCAAAGACAAATTCTCCGGTCCAGTTGATGACCATGGTTTCCACATTGACCGCAAGAAGAGCAATCACAACGCAGGAAACCCCGTTCTGGATGGTCACGGCGGCACGGATGTCTATATCGGGACAGAACCGCTTCTGATACAGCGTCCCCAAGGTTATACCGGCAAGGGCGAGGACACCGAAAGCGGCGCCCCAGGCCTGACCGGACGCCAGATCGACTTTTTCCGCCACCACCAAACCAAGCCCCACAAAACCGAGCGCGAGACCGCCCCATTGTCGCCCCGTAACCCGTTCACCGAGAACAGGCGCCGCCAGCGCCCCTGTGATCAAGGGCTGCAAACCGACAATCAGCGCGATGACGCCAGTCGATATGCCAAGGAAAACGCCATAGAACACACCGATCAGATAGATTGTCTGGACCAGCAGCCCGGCCACGATCACATGGCCAATGGCGCGTGGGGTGGAGGGCCAGCGGGCCCGCCACAGCATGGCCAGCGGGACGAGAATGGCCAGCGCGACCAGAAACCGGAGCGTCAGAAAGGTGAACGGCTCCGCGTAAGGCAGGCCGAATTTGGCCGCGATGAAGCCGCTCGCCCAAAAAAAGATAAACAGGACCGACGCGCCCGCCATTGTAGCGGGCGGCAATCCCCCGGGCTTGGTGTCTGACATGCGGTTCAGGCTGATCTGGTGGATGGAATATTGCCCGTCATAGGCCATATATCGGACACCGCGGTCAACGGCTCGACCGATTCCCGCCGCCGTCCTATAAAGACGGAATGAGGCCCGCTCCATGATCCGACATCGCCTGATCGCCCGCTGGGCCATCATCACGGGCGCGATTTTGGCGGCATATGTCGCCGGGTGGTTCATCGCCGCGTCTGTTCTGAAAGCGGGGATTGCCGGCTGGGCCGTCGAGCGGCGCGCCGACGGTTGGATTGTGGAGCACGGCGCCATCACCATGCGCGGGTTTCCTTTTTCATGGCGGGCTTCTATCGAAGCGCCGCGCCTTGCACGGATAAAACAAAACCGGACGTCCCGCTGGTCCGGCCCGGCAATCGCGTTGAGTTGGAAGCCATGGAGTCCCCGCACAGTCCATTATTCAACCAGCGGCGCCCATAAATTTCGTCTGGATCCTGCTATCCTCGTAGGCTCGCGGGAAACAACGCTGGAAATGGTGAGTGGGGAGGGTCACCTGATCTTTGGACCACAGGGCCGTCTCTCGCAACTGGGCGTCCTGCTGGATGGCGGCCGTTTATCGCTACCGGAGACGCCCCCCCTGCGGTTCAACAGATTTCAGGCGGTTATCGACAACGACCCGCCCGCGGACGGCATCAAACCGGCGCAATCCCACCTGATGCCATCGTTCAGGCTGGACAGCGAAATTTTCGGTCTGACGTTGCCCGAGGACCACCACCCCCCGCTTGGCCGAACGGTGGGCCGGATCGCCCTGCGGGGAACGATCATGGGCCATATTCCGCCGGGGCGACCATCGGACACGCTTCCGGCATGGCAAAAGGACGGCGGCACGATGGAAATCAGCCATCTGAATTTGGGCTGGGGGCCGCTCAAAATTTACACGACCGGGACGATGGCCCTGGATTCCGCTTTGCAGCCGACTGGCGCCCTGACCGGAAGGGTCACCGGCCATGGCGAAACCCTTGAGGCGCTGACCGCCGCCGGGCTAATTAAACCGGCTATCGCGCAGATCGGAAAATTCGCCCTGAGTGCGCTGGCGCGCACCCCGAACGGCGGCGGACGACCGGAAATAGAGGTGCCCGTTACCCTTCAGGACAGGTGGCTTTACGTCGGCCCGATTAAGCTGCTGCAGGTGCCAATTATCCGCTGGGATTAAGGCTTTGGCGTGCCCGGCGGCTTCGGGGGTATATGCTGGCCGGCATCGACGACGCCACGGCGGATCGCGCGGGTGCGGGTAAACTTATCTTCCATATACGCCCCATCCCCGTCACGGATGGCGCGCTGCAGGGCCGAGATATCCTCCGTGAGGCGACCCAGCATTTCCAGCACGGCATCACGATTGCTAAGGAAAATATCCCGCCACATGATCGGGTCCGACGCGGCGATGCGGGTAAAATCGCGGAACCCGCTGGCCGCGAACTTGATGACTTCGGACTTGAGGACGTCTTCAAGGTCGGTCACCGTGCCAACGATGGTATAGGCGATCAAATGGGGCACGTGCGACGTGATGGCCAGCACCTGATCGTGATGACCGGCATCCATGATCTCGATGTTACTACCGGCCCGGCGCCACAACTCAGCAACTTTTTCCACGGCGTCGGCACTGGTGTCCGGCGTTGGGGTCAGAATGACCCAGCGGTTCACGAACAGGGTGTCGAACCCGGATTCCGGCCCGCTGTTTTCCGTACCGGCCACGGGATGACCGGGCACCAGCGACACGTCGGGCGGGAGATGCGGCTTTACCGCGTCGATCGCCATGCGCTTGACCGACCCAACATCGGTCACGATCGCACCCTTCTTGAGCACCGGCCCAATGGCTTTTGCGATCGCTTCGTACGCGCCGATCGGCGTGCCGAGAACGACCAGATCCGCGCCATCCACGGCCTCGGCCGGATCATTGGTGACACTGTCGGCCAACCCCAAATCCATGACAGTCTTAAGGGTCGCTTCCGAGCGGGCGCACGCAACAATATGGCCAGCCAACCCGTCGCGGCGGATGACGCGTGCAAGGGACGATCCGATCAGCCCAATTCCGATGAAGGCGATGCGGTCGAAAAGAATTGTTTCTGTCATTACCTGACCAAACTGGATTGGAGCATGCTTTGGCCTACGAGTATGGCATCTTTGCGGGGGACGCAAATGAAGCCGGTCTTTTTGTGATCTGCCTGTCGCTTATTTTTTCATAAAGTCGGCCGCGATCCTCGCGACAGCCCGTACTTCATCTTCACGACCAATAGTGATGCGCAGGCAGTCAGGAAGTCCGTATCCGATGGTTTCCCGCGGAACGACACCGTTTTCGCAAAAAAAAGTCATCGCCGAAGCCGCGTCGCGGCCTTTGCCGGCGGGAAACCGCACGAGAATGAAATTCGCGACGCTGGGCAGGACGGTAAGGCCAAGGCTGGCAAGCCGGTCGCTCAGCCAGGGCAGCCAGATGGAATTGTGGTCACGGGATGCGGCAACATGGCCGACATCGCCAATCGCCGCCACACCGGCCGCCTGCGCGGGGATGCTGAGGTTGAACGGGCCCCTAATCCGATCGAGCACATCGGCTATCGATGGCGGACAGTACGCCCAACCGATCCGCAACGCGGCGAGCCCGTAAATTTTCGAAAACGTCCGTGTCATGACGGTATTTTCGCCGCCATCCACCAGATCGATTCCCGGTGAATAATCGTTGCGGGTCACATATTCGGCATAGGCCGAATCAATGACCAGGAGCGTCTCCGGCGGCAACCCGCGACGCAAACGCGCCATGTCCTCGGCGGAAATATACGAGCCGGTGGGGTTGTTCGGATTGGCGACAAAGACAATTTTTGTCTTGTCGGACACGCGCGCCAACAAGGCGTCGACATCCACCGTGAGGTTTGTCTCGGGCGCGGTTACCGGGTTTGCACCGACACAGCGCGCGACGATCGGATAAATGTTAAAGCCATGTTCGCTGTACAATACCTCGTCGCCCGGTCCGGCATAAGCGCGTGCCAGATTATAAAGCAGTTCATCGGATCCGGCGCCGCACACAATTCGGTCGACACTAAGCCCGTTGCGACCGGCCAGGGCGGCGCGCAAACTTCCTGACGTGCCATCCGGATAACGATACAACTCGCCCGATACGGCTTCATAGGCGGCGACCGCCTTCGGGCTCGGACCCAGCGCGCTTTCATTGGCCGACAATTTCATGGCGACCGCGCGGCCGCCGACGGTCGATTTGCCGGGAACATAGGGTTTGATATCGAGGATGCCCGGCCGGGGTTGCAGCGCTGTCACTTCTAACTTCCCAGGGCGCCGTCGAGCGGCACGGCGTAAGCACCCACAATGTCGGCGGACACGATACCGGTTGAGTGTTCGACGAACGACGCCAGCCGATCATCATCCGGTGTGGCGAATCCCGCAATCTCAACCAGGAAAACCGGTATGGCTGAGTGCGCGTCCGAACTGGACAGGCCAACAACGGTGACGATATCAAATTTCGCCGCAACCAGACCATCGGTCAGACGGCCGCGGCTGGTGGATTCATCGCACTCGACCAGCAGAAGACTGCGGTCATTACCGCTGGGTTCCGGTGCGGCCGCGCTGACAATCAAAGCACCCGATCGAATACCGCGGCTGTTGCCGCGCGACGCGAAGGGCACGCGGGCGCAAATTTGCAGACGTTTATCCCGACCAAGGGCGAAGGCCGGCCACCAGGGGTCAGCCTCGCCATCCTGCGGCAGTGGCAGGACCCCGATTGTCGCCGCCCCCTCGGCAATGGCGTGCAAGACCGCGCCGGCGGATTGATGGCGGGTCATGGTCGTTTCGGTTCCGAAATGATCGCGCGCCACGTCCCAGCATCCCACATCGCCAGTATCCCAAACGGAAACCACAAAAGGTCCCTGCATACTGACAAAAGCCGACATAAGCTCACGCCAGATGCGGACAACAACATTCCGCGACAAGGAACCCGTATGGCGCGCCGCGAGGCGCCGCATGATTTCGGCCTCACGGCCGGGGCGATATATGACGCCGCCAACGGTTTGCTTCGATTCCTTGACGCGGTCGACAACCGAGGCACGGCGCATCAGCAGATCGTGCAGCGCATTATCGATATCGTCGATTTCCCGGCGTAAATCCGAGAGGTTGCTTTTATCGCGGGTCATTAACAATTCTCGCGGCGCGATGTCGTAAGCGGCGCCGCCTAAACGGTTCAACAAGGTCCCTATCCGCGCCCGAATAGGCGGATATATCTAGAAGTAGAAAACACCAAATGCAAAGAAAACATTGATAATTTTCCTTGTCCGACATAGCTAACATGGTTCGGACAAGATTTGTACGGGATAGTCGTGTCGAAAATGGTTTCGTCGAGTGTTTCTTTAAGCGATATCGCGAATGGCGACCTGCCGGGCCAACAGGTCGAACTTGGCCGCGAGCAGCCGCTCAAACTCGATTGCGGCATCGAGTTCGGCCCGTTTACGATCGCCTATCAGACATATGGTGCCCTCAACGCCGACCGATCCAATTCGGTTCTGGTCTGTCACGCCCTGACCGGCGACCAGTTCGCGGCCGATCAACACCCCGTCACGGGACGCGCCGGCTGGTGGGATATCATGATCGGGCCCGGCAAGGTGATCGATACGGACCGCTTTTTCGTCATTTGTTCGAATGTCCTCGGTGGTTGTCTGGGAACAACCGGTCCGGCGTCGATCGATCCGGCGACACAGAAACCCTATGGCCTCAATTTTCCAGTTATCACGATCGGCGATATGGTGCGCGCCCAGACCATGCTGATCGATCATCTTGGGATCGATCAGCTGTTTTGTGTCATCGGCGGTTCGATGGGCGCCATGCAGGTCCTTGAATGGGCGTCTAAATTCGGCGATCGCGTCTTCGCGGCGGTCCCCATCGCCGGCGCCCCGCGCCACTCAGCGCAGAATATCGCGTTTCATGAAGTCGGCCGGCAGGCCATCATGGCGGATCCCGACTGGTGCCAGGGCGATTACCTGTCGCAGGGAAAACGGCCCCGCCGGGGGCTGGCGGTGGCGCGAATGGAAGCGCACATCACCTATCTGTCGGAAGCGGCGCTGCATCGGAAATTCGGGCGGCGGCTGCAGGAGCGCGAGGCGGTGACCTACGGTTTCGACGCCGACTTCGAAGTGGAATCCTATCTGCGGCATCAGGGCAGTTCCTTCGTCGACCGGTTCGACCCCAACGCCTATCTCTATATCACGCGGGCGATGGATTATTTCGATATGGCGGGAGAACACGACGGCGTCCTCGGTAACGCCTTCCGCGACACCAAGGTGCGGTATTGCCTGGTATCGTTTTCAAGCGACTGGCTTTACCCGACATCCGAGAGCCGCACGGTCGTTCACGCGCTCAATGCCGTTGCCGCCAATGTCAGCTTCATCGAGATCCAGACCGATAAAGGCCATGACGCCTTTCTGCTGGACGAGCCCGAATTGCACAAAACCTTGTCAGGGTTTATCGACGGCGCCGCCCGCCACCGGGGGCTCAGCTGATGCCGCTCGACCCGGAATCCAGTTCGGCGAATACGGCGCCGACCGCGAAAGAAGAAATCGATTTGCGTCTCGATCTTAAACTTATTGCCGATATGATCGCACCCGGCAGCCGGGTGCTGGATATCGGTTGCGGGGACGGCGCGCTTCTGGCCTATCTGGCGGAGCATAAGAATGTCGACGGACGCGGCATCGAAATCAGTCAGGGCGGCGTCAACGCCTGTGTCGCGCACGGCCTGTCGGTCATCCAGGGCGACGCCGATACCGATCTTACAAATTATCCCGATCACGCATTCGATTACGTTGTCCTGGGCCAGACACTCCAGGCGACGCACCAGCCAAGGCAGGTTTTGGAAGACCTTGTGCGCATCGGACGGCACGCCGTTGTATCGTTTTTTAATTTTGGTCACTGGCGGACGCGGTTATCGCTCCTGGTGCATGGACGCGTACCGGTCAAGGCCGGCTCAAAATTTGGCTGGGACAACAGCCCGGACATCCATCTATGCACCATTCTCGACTTTGTCGGACTCTGCAACAATCTGGGGCTGACAATCGAAAAGAGCCTGTCCCTTAGCCGCGACGGCAATGTTCACACCATCCGTTCGGCGGGGCACCTGGCGAACTTGCGGGGCGATCAGGCGATCTTCCTGTTGCGGCGAGGCTAGAGCATGTTGCAACCGAAATCAGGGAAGCCTCGACTAGCGGTTCACCGCCCACCAGCGCCATCAGCCGGTTCCTCGAATGACGCAGCGCAAGCGGAAAATTCCTCAATAACGAGACATTAACCATTGATAAAGGATAATCCGCTCCACGACATCCGCGTATAAAGATCGAAAGACGGACATGGTGGAAGAATGGAGACATTCTCGCTCGCAGGCTTGTTCGTCCATGAGGGCGACACCGGTTAAGGTACTCGTCGCCGCTTTGATCACAACGGCGATCGCCGCGTGCCAACCTGAAAGTCCGCCAACTTTATCGCTGGAAGACGCAAGGAAAGTGGTGGCCGGTTTCGAAAAACAGGCCTTCGTCGCACCACCCCGCACCATCACCGACGTCACCGCTATCCTGAACAAGGAAAAGCGGGAGCAAAGGCCGCAGACAGCGGCCAATGACGAAATGACGACGCGCGAGCCGCCGAAGACAACGGACAAGCAACAGCTTGCAGAGTTCTATTTCAGTCGAGGCCGGGCGGCGCAAAAGACCGGCCGCGCCTAGCAGGCGATCGAGGACTATAAGAAAGCACTTGAACTGGGCGGGACAGACAACCCTTCCGGGACCGCGAAGCGGTTGCACGCACTCGCCAGCGTCGAGGCCAAGACCGGCAGGCTGCGCGACGCGGTGCGCCATGTCCGACAAGCGATCAAACTGAGCGACCGTAAGCACCGCGAACTCACCTGGACCCTGAAACTCGCCAACTGGCTGCTCAACGCCGGAAACATCGAGGGCTCTCAAGGCACCATCGAGCAGGCCGAAGCCCTGATGGAGGACATCCGTAACGGGACCAAACCCCGGCAGCGGCGGGCCTGGGAACAGCGCGGGGCGGGCTGGCAGGCAACGATCATTCGTCTCAAGGCCCGCATACTCGACAGACGCGGCAAATATGCCGAGGCCGGCACCATGTTGAAGTCAGCCTACGACAAAATGGTCACGGCCATTGACAGCAAGGATGGACTAGCAAGGATTTCCCACCGCCTGCTGGAAATCCTGCAGGGCAATTACGGCATGGTTCTGTTGCGTCAGGGACGTCTGATCGAGGCCGAAATCGAGATTCGAAGCGCGCTGATATCGGCGCTCAGGCGTACCGGCCGGTACGGCCCGGAGGTCGCCAATTACACATCCAACCTCGCCTCGGTCATGGCGGCGCAGGGCCGCGCCGGCGACGCCGAGGCATTGGCACGCGAATCGATCGAGATCACCCAAAACATCGGCGCTCAGGAGGATTCGCAGCTGATGAGAAAGATCCGCCTGAGGCTCGCCTCGTCCCTGGCCGCGCAACGACGCTGGCCGGAAGTGCTCGTGCAGTTCGATGCGATCGGCGCCGCGGGCACGGCTGGAACGAAGCAGGTGTCGCGGAATCTTCTCTACGCCAAGGCTCTGATCAATGCCGGCCGCGCTGCCGAGGCAACAACCGTGGCGGAGCGCGCGGTCCGGCGCGCCAGCAAAACGGTCGGAGAAAAGCATTACAATACGGTGCTCGCGCGCGGTGTGTTGGGTATCGCATTGGCGCGGATGGGCCGGACGAGCGAAGCGCTCGGCGAATTCTCCCGCGCACTTCCGATCCTGCTCTCCCGGTCCCGACGCACCGATGGCGAAGAAGGCGGGAGGACGATGCGCGACCGTCAGCTTGGCTGGATCCTAGAGAACTATATCGCGACGCTGGCCGATAGCGGCGGAACCGCGAACGGCGGCAAGCGCGGATACGAGGCCGCCAGGGTAGCGTTTCAGGTTGCAAATGCGGCGCGCGGCCAGGCGGTTCATAGCGCCCTTTCGGCGAATGCGGCGCGGACGGCGGCACGCGATCCAAACCTTGCCGACATCGCACGCCGGGAACAGGACGCCCTGAAACAGATCGGCGCCCT
Organism: Pseudomonadota bacterium; assembly: GCA_027624735.1. Classification (GTDB taxonomy): domain Bacteria; phylum Pseudomonadota; class Alphaproteobacteria; order MPNO01; family UBA2964; genus JAQBTY01. The sequence continues at coordinate 9,045 of JAQBTY010000076.1, forward strand.
GAACGGCCTATATGCGGAAGCGGTCAGCGTGCCGACCGACCAGCAGGATCGCCCGGCAATTTCCGATCTTAAAAAACGAATCGATAGCCTGCGCGACGCCCGCGCGGCACTGATGAAGGAGATCGAAAAGCGTTTTCCGGACTACGCGGCGCTGATCAACCCGAAACCGGCGACGGTCGCCCAGGCCCAAAGGGTCCTGCGCCCCGGCGAAGCCCTGATCGCGACCTATGTGGGAGAGAAAGCGACCTATGTCTGGGCGGTGTCGAAGACAGGAGAGCCCGCCTTTGCCGTCGCGCCCCTGGGACGGAAGGCGATCGCGGCAGCGGTTAAGCGGCTGCGCCGGGCGCTCGACCCGCAGGCGGGTTCGCTGGGCGAAATCCCGGCATTCGATACGGTGGCCGCGTACCGGCTGTTTAAGGCCTTGCTGGCGCCGGTTGCGGCCGGCTGGAAGGAATCGAAGAGCCTGCTGGTTGTGGCCCATGGCGCGCTCGGTCAACTTCCCTTCTCGGTTCTGGTCACGTCACCGGCGAAACCGGGTGCGGAAAAAGCACCCATGTTCTCCAACTACCGCGGGGTGCCGTTTCTGGTGCGTTCCCACGCGGTGACGGTGCTGCCGTCGGTCACGGCGCTTGCGACGCTCCGCGCCTCGCCGCCGAGTTCGTCCAAGCGGCGCGCCTTCGCCGGGTTCGGCGATCCTGTGTTTGACGAAGAACAACTAACTATAGCGACAGCAGCGGGGATGACGCAGTCAGCGGCGCTGACCAGTCAAGACATATTGAAAGTGCGGGGCTTGCCCGTACGATTGCGGGCGGCGCCCAAGCTGGATGGCGTATCGAGCACCGATCTGGCCAACCTGCCCAGGCTTCCCGATACGGCGGACGAGGTAAGGAGCATCGCTCTGGAAATGCATGCCGATCTTACCCGCGACGTGTTCACCGGCAGGAACGCGAGCGAAGGCCAGGTAAAGACCATGAAACTTTCCGGCTACAAGGTGATTGCCTTTGCGACCCACGGCCTGGTGCCGGGCGACCTCAACGGATTGACCCAGCCGGCTCTGGCCTTGTCCTCTCCCAAGGTGGTTGGTGGCGAGGATGACGGGCTTCTGACCATGGGAGAGATCCTGGGGTTGAAGCTCGACGCCGACTGGGTAGTGCTGTCGGCATGCAATACGGCTTCCGGCAATGGCGCCGGGGCGGAGGCAATATCGGGTCTGGGGCGTGCCTTCTTCTATGCCGGCACGCGGGCGCTTCTGGTCAGCAATTGGCCGGTAGAGACGACATCGGCCAAGAGCCTGACCACCGATGTGTTTCGGCGTCAGTCAAGGGACGCGGCACTCGACCGGGCGGAGGCGTTGCGGCAATCCATGCTGGGGCTGATCGACGGGCCAGGGCTCAGGGATGCCAAGGGGGATACCGTCTTTTCCTACGCCCATCCCATCTTCTGGGCGCCGTTCAGTCTGGTTGGAGATGGCGGCGGATAGATTCCATCCCCTAAAGAAATTCCGGGTTGGCGGATCACGGATACCGTAGCGAGCGGTTGGCGCGCGGGACGACCTGCGCGTAGCGGCGGCGTTGACGTTTGCCGGTGGGTTCCGGCGTTGCCGCATAGATTTCCTTCCCGGCTTCGATCATGAGCACCCCTGAAAAAGTAGGAAACCAGCGCGCTCCGATATTCTCCCAGGCCGGCGCCGACGCTATCACCATGCGGGACCGGCTTGGCGGCACGAAAAGCGCCGACTGTACCCGGAGCGGCTGAAACAGTGTATCGCGCAGCAGCCGGTTGAGCTGACCCGGGGTATAGGGATAGCCGTGGCCGAACGGCGTTCGGTCGAGCCGCGCCCAGATACCGCGCCGATTGGGCACCACGGCGAGCAAACGGCCGCCATCGGCGAGGACACGCCAGATCTCCCGCAGCATGGGACGGAGCTGTTCGCTGCATTCGAGCCCATGCACCATGAGCACGCGATCGACGGAAACGTCGGGCAGCGGAATTTCGGTCTCATCGCAAAGCGTGACCGCCCCGGGGCCGTCGGCCGGCCAATGCAACACGCCCTGTTGCGCCGGCATCGCGGCGATAACACGCTGTGCCTCGTCGCGAAACGGCAGCAGATAGGGCGTCGCATAGCCAAATCCGAGCACGTTGAGCCCGCTCACATTGTCCCACGTCGCCCGGATACGATTTCGGATCGTGCGCTGCGCTATCTGGCCCAGGCTGGTACGATAGAAATCCCGCAAATCTATGGCATCGTTCCACATGGCGTCAGTCTAACAGATATGGGACGGTTGGCGCTGCCCTGTTGCTTTGCTAGGTTCCAGTCATAAACGGCAGGAACCATCAAAGGGAATGCGCCATGTCCACGCTCGAAATTGAACAGATCCCAACCAGAACCGATAATTATGTTTATTTGCTAAAGGAATCGGGCCAGGGCAGGGTCGGTGTCGTGGATCCATCCGATGCCGCGCCGGTGATAGAGGCGCTGGACCGGCTGGGTTGGCAACTGACCGATATCATCAATACCCATCATCATAACGACCACACCGGCGGCAATCTGGAGCTCAAGGAAAAATATGGCTGCATGGTGACAGGCCCGCTTGCCGATCATGACCGGATCGCCGGTATCGATGCGGATGTGGGCGACGGCGATATTTTCATGCTGGGCGATGCGGAAGCAAAAGTCTTCGATACGCCCGGCCACACGCGCGGGCACATCGCCTATTGGTTCCCCGAAAGCAAGGCCCTGTTCTGTGGCGACACGCTGTTCGCGCTTGGCTGCGGCCGCACCTTCGAAGGCACCGCGGAGCAGATGTGGACTTCGCTGGGCAAATTGCGGACTTTGCCCGACGACACCAGTGTCTATTGCGCTCACGAATACACCCAGGCGAACGCCAAATTCGCGGTCACCATCGAAAGCGGCAATCAGGCCTTGCTAGATTACGCGGAAAAAATCAATGCCCTGCGCGCCGCTGGCCAACGGACAGTACCAAGCAATCTGGGGCTGGAAAAATCTACCAACCCCTTTCTGCGGGCCGATGTCGCGGCAGTCGGGGCGGCCGTTGGGCTGTCGGCCGATGACCCGGTTTCCGTCTTCGCCGAGGTTCGCCTCCGCAAAGACAATTTTTAAACAGGAATTGTTCTCATGAAGCTACGCTGGGCTGCCGGATCGCCCTTTGTCCGCAAGGTTACAATTACGGCGATCGAAACCGGACTCGACGACCGGATCGAGCGCGTCGCCACCGACCATCGCGCCGTCGACAGCGATCTGGTCTACGACAACCCCTTGGGAAAAGTTCCGGCCCTGATCCGCGACGACGGCTCGGTGCTCTCCGACTCCCCGGTCATCTGCGCCTATCTCGACAGCCTCCATGACGGCCACAAGCTAATTCCGGACGATCCGGAAGCGCGCTGGCAGGCGCTTAATCTGGAGGGTCTGGCGGATGGCATGGGCGAAGCCGCCATCGCCGTCATGCGCGAGCGCAACCGTCCCGACGGCAAGCAATGGGCGGATTTTTCCGACCGGCAATGGGGTAAATTCGAACAGACGATGGACTGGATCAACACCAACGGCCACATTCTTGACGGCCCGATCACCATTGGCCAGATCGGGCTCGCCTGCGCCATCGGATGGACCGCGTTCCGCATGGGCGACGTCTTAGGCGACTGGCAGAAGCGGTGGCCCCATGTCGCAAAATGGCATGCGGCGTTCGAACAGCGCCCGTCGATGCAGGCGACCGTGCCGCGATAGCAGGCCAGTCGGCGCGGCCTGTCTTTAGCCCGCCGCGGCTACCTTGTCCTGCGTTTTGGTGGTGAAGTCAGAGGCGTCGTGACGTTCGTGAAGCTGCTCGTTAAGCTCACCGCGAACGCGGTTGACCATGCGCCCGCGTCGCACCGTCTCCCGTCCATCGATGTCTTTCGCCCACCGCATGGCATGGGTGTAAGAACCGGCATCCAGAAATTCGGCCGCGTCATACTGCCGGTTCAACAGCGCCCCGCCATACCACGGCCAGATGGCGATATCGGCGATGGTGTATTCGTCGCCACACATATAGCGGTTGTCGGCCAGGTGACGGTCGAGCACATCGAGCTGGCGCTTTGCTTCCATGGTAAACCGGTTGATGGCGTATTCGAATTTTTCCGGCGCATAATTGTAAAAATGACCGAACCCGCCGCCGAGATAGGGCGCACTGCCCATTTGCCAGAACAGCCACGACAGGCATTCGGCGCGGTGCGCGGGGTCGGCCGGCAGCAAAGCGCCGAATTTTTCCGCGAGATAGAGCAAGATTGCACCGGATTCGAAAACCCGGGTCGGTGTGGCGGTGCTGTGATCCATCAGCGCCGGAATTTTGGAGTTCGGATTCACGGCCACGAAGCCGCTGCCGAACTGATCGCCATCATTGATGCGGATCAGCCAGGCATCGTATTCGGCGCCGGTGAAGCCAAGCTCAAGCAGTTCTTCCAGCATGATCGTCACCTTCACGCCGTTGGGCGTGGCAAGCGAGTAGAGCTGTAACGGGTGCTTGCCCACGGGCAGCGCCTTGTCATGGGTCGGACCGGCGATGGGGCGGTTGATCGACGCAAAGGCGCCGCCGTTTTCAGCTTCCCATTTCCAGACCCTGGGCGGCGTATAGGACGATGACTTGGTCATTTTTGCTTAGCTCCCTTCGTGGTGCCATGAACCACCCCGGCTATTCTCGATTCAGGTGGTGCGCTGTATCGGTTCGATACAGGATTCAATCTGCCTACCCATATAAGATCCCGATTGGGCGATTGGAAGCCCCCTATTGCGAACATGGGAGAAAGGTCAGGATCAATTCGGGGGATCGAAGCCGCACCGGCCCCGTTCCGACACAGCCGCCTATCCAATCGGGTCGCCACCCTTGGCGAACGAGTTTTCAAGCGCGGTACTTGGCAGCCTTCGCAGGCGCCGCAGCCCTACCCTCGAATGCAGAAACCAGTCGCTAATGTCTGATACTGGAGGCGAAGCAGGCCTAATTTTCCGGGACCGACACTTCTCAGATTAGCCGAGGCTGTTGAAGAACTCTGGGAAAAATGCAGGTCGCGAAATTAAAGAATCAACGGTTGTTCG
>JAQBTY010000077.1 GCA_027624735.1 Pseudomonadota bacterium
CAACCGGCACTTCCTGTATTTTAGATCCATGATCAGCGCCATGACCCTCACCCCCACCGGAGCTGCACTCGGCGTGCGGGTTGCCGGGATCGATCTCAGCCAGGAATTGACGCCTGAGACCGTCACAGAACTACAGGCGATCATCCACGAACACATCGTGATGATATTTCCCGGCCAGGAATTTTCACCCCAGGAGCAGCTGCGATTTGCCCGATATTTCGGGCCGGCGAAGCAGCGCAAATTGCCGGACGGCTATGAAGTCCCTAAATCTTCCCGCGAGGTGCCGGGCATCGTCTATGTCAGCAATGTCCGCGATTCCGAGGGAAAAATCGATGGGGTGATCCCCGACGGCGAGATGTGGTTCCACCACGACACCTGCTACAAGCCCGAACCGGACCGCTACACCATGCTGTTTGGCGTCCAGGTCCCGCGCAAGGGCGGCCACACCATGTGGGCCAATATGGTCAAGGCATGGGAAACCCTGCCGGACGCTCTCAAAGGCAAACTCGAGGGGCGCAAGGCGCTCAACGTTTATGACTATGCCACCATCGAACGGCCCGACCTTACCCGGCTGGCGGATGTAGAACATGCCTGGCAGCCCGCGGTGGTGACCCACCCGGTGACCGGCCGCAAGGCGCTGTTCGTCAACCGGTTGATGAGCTGCCGGCTCGACGGCATGGACGATGCCGAAAGCATGGAAATTCTGAACGCCGTGTTCGATCACGCGGAGCAACGTAAATTTATTTATGAACATGCCTGGCGTGTCGGCGATTTCGTGATTTGGGATAATCTCTGCTGCACCCATGCGCGAACCCATTTCGATATCGGTGACGATCGGCGATTGAGACGTTGCAAGGTGAACGGGACAGTGTTGGCCACTTAAAATCTGCCCCATATCAGGCGCGGCGCAGAACGGATGAAGAAGGTAAGATCGATGGGACAGTGTGTGCGTATCGCGGTGCTTCTGTTTTTTGGAATGGCGGTTTCCGCCTGCGCGTCTCTGGATGTGCTGACGCCCGACACCAATGCGATTGACGCAACCGCCGCGGAGGCCAGGCAACTACGCAAGCTTGCTTACCTGCATCACCAGAAACATCAATTCCGGCGCGCGATAGATGTGTATTCCAAGGCAATCGCGTTGGAATCCGATCACGCCAAGACCTATTACAACCGCGGCACCGCCTATGTGAAATTAAAACAGTTCGACAAAGCCATCGCGGATTTCGGCAGGGCGATCGAACTCAAACCGGATAGTGCCGCTGCCTATAACAACCGCGGGATTGCCTATCGCAACAAGTTCGATTTTGAACGCGCCATCGCCGATTACAACCGGGCGATAGAGCTCAAGGGAAAATACCCCAACGCCTATTTCAATCTTGGCAACGCCTATCGCAAAAAAGGCGATATCGGCAAGGCCATAGAGAGTTACAAGAGCGCCATTCGCATCAAACCGGATTTCGCCCGCGCCCATGGGTTGCTCGGAATCATGCACGCGCTGCAGCGCGATTTTCCCAAGGCGCTTGTAAGCCTGGATCACGCCCTGAAGCTAGACCCAAAATTAACCTTCGCCCGCAAATTCAGACAACGGATCATAAAGCAGGTCATCAAGACAATGGGGCAGGAAGCCCGCGACCGGGAGTCGCCCCAGACATTAAAAACATAGGGCGCATCAGAATGATCGAGGGGCCGATCAGGGACCGGCCCCTCAATTAGTCAAACAACGGTCATTAAAAGTCTACTTCATCCCTATCGCGGCGCGGACTTTTTTGATGAGGGGGAGCGGGGTCGCCGCCAATTTCACCATCAGCGCCTGAAGCTCCTCGCCGGATTCACCCGTGGTCAGGATACCCAGATTCTTCGCCCTGGCAAGCATCCGGGGATCCTTCATGGTCGCGTCGAAGGCCCGGCGGATCGCCTGTACCCGCTCCACCGGCACGCCGGGCGGCAGCAGCAGAGACCGGCCGACCGATGACGGCACCGTCATGAACTCGACGATTTCGCGGGCCTCGCTGGTTTTCGCCAGATCAAGAAGCAAAGGCACGTCCGGCCATTCCGGGTGTTTCCGCGGTGCAACCTGAAGGGCGAATGTCAGCTCACCCGCCTTTATTTGCGGCGCCATGGCCGTTTTCCAGGACGACCAGGTACCGCCCCGGCCATGCGTTTCACCGCGCTGGAATGACAAATTCATGTCGCCGGCGCCGCGATAGCCGAGAACCGGTTTGTATTTGGTCCCCGCGATATAGTTGGTCAGCACCGGATAGATATAGGTGGTCGAACTCTTGCCGCTGGCGGCCAGCAGGACCTCGGTCTTCTTGGCTCCTTCGATGGTGCGCGTCGGTGCGTTGTGCCAGATACCGAACATGTAATAGCTGCGTCCGACTGTCCCCACCCAATTGAACTTGGTGATGTCGAATTTCATGTTGGCATCGTCGCGCAGCACCCTGCCGAGCGGAGTGCCCTGTTCGAGCATGCCGATGATCGTACCGTCCTTCGCCGCCGCGTTATAGAGATAGTTTGCGGCCTTTACCGCGCCGCCGCCGGGCATGTACTGATAGATAAAGTTGGGATGGCCAGCGAGATGTTCCGTGGCAAAATCCCCAAAGAAACGAGTGTAGATGTCATAGGCGCCGCCGGGTCTCGTGCCGACAATGATGGTAATCGTTTTGCCCTTGTAAAAATCAGCGATTGGATCGGCAATGACCGGTGTTGCAAACGCGCCCGCCAAGGCGGCCACGCCCAAACCTAAAAGTTGGTGTCTGAATTTCATAAAAAAACTCCCTGTTATAGAGAACAGCCTCCCGGCCGGCCCCCTGTTTCGATATCGCCACACTCACGCAACGCATACGCTTGACGGTACTCACTGGGCCAGTCGACCGAACCAACGGGCGTGGGCATTTATTATTGTTTTGTCTATCTTACCCCGTCCCATGGAGAGGGGAAGCCTTGTTGCAAGCGTCCTTCCTCACCACATCACCGCGCCACCATCGACGACGATTGTCTGTCCGAACATGAAATCGCTGTCAGTCGATGCCAGGAACAGGCAGGCGCCCACCAGATCCTCGGGTTCTTCCGCACGTTTGATGGCGCGGGCCTGTGCGCTGGCCACGCGGCGTTCCTTCTGCGTGTCGTCGGCCAGGGACTGGCTGATCTCCGTGTCGGTGGCGCCCGGCGCAATGGCGTTGGCGCGAATGCCGGAATCGCCCCATTCGCGGGCGAGCGAGCGGGTAAGGGCGATCACGGCGCCCTTGCTGGCGTCGTAATGCAGCATCGATGAGCCGCCCTTCATGGCGCGGGTCGACGTAACGGTAATGATCTTGCCGTAATTGTTTTTCCGCATGGCGGGGATCGCCGCTTTGGCCGACAGCCAGACGCCCTGCACGTTGACTTCCATGACTTTTTGCCAGGTCTCGATTTCGATCTCCAGCGCGGACTGGCGTTCCAGATGCACCCAAAGCCCGGCATTGGCGACCAAAATATCAAGCTTGCCATAGGCCTCGACCGCCTGCGCCACCATGTTCTCGCAATCGGCCTCCCGCGTGACATCGGTCCTGACCGCCATTGCCTCGCCGCCGGCTTGCTTGATGATGGCGAGTGTTTCTTCCGCCGCATCGAGATCGGCGATAACCACCCTGGCGCCTTCCGAAGCTAACCCCTTGGCGAAGGCCGCCCCGATGCTCCGCGCCCCGCCGGTAACGATGGCGACCTTTCCGTCCAATCTGGCCATAATCTATCCTTTCCCCTCCTCACCACATGGTGCCGCCGCCATCGACGACGATTGTCTGTCCGGTCATGAAGTCGCTTTGCGGCGAGGACAGGAAAACGCAAAGCCCCACAACATCCTGAGGCATGCCGTTCCGGCCCAATGCCCGCTTCTTGCCGCTGGCGATGCGGCGGGCTTTGCCTTCTTCGGTTTCAATCGCAGCACCAGTTTCGGTTTCGATCGGTCCCGGCGCGATGGCGTTGATGCGGATGCCGTCGTCGCCGAATTCACGCGCCATGGAGCGCGTGATACCGACAACCGCCGCCTTTGACGCGGCATAGCGGGTGATGCCCGGTGTTCCCTGAAACGCGGCGGTCGATGCGATATTGACGATCTTGCCGTAGCCGTTCTTTTTCATTTCGGGAATGGCCGCCTTCGCGCCAAGCCACACGCCCTTGATATTCACGTTGTAGACCTGGTCCCACTCATCAATGGTTTCCTCGGTGGACGGCTTCCGCGCCAGATGCGTATAGAGACCCGCATTGGCGACCAGGATATCGAGCCGGCCAAAGGCGGCCACCGCCGCGGCAACCATATTGTTGTTGGATTCTTCACTGGCGACGTCGGTCTCCACATAGAGGGCCTCGCCGCCTGCCTGATCGATAACCCGAACGACGTTCGAGCCATCGACCAGATCGGCCACGACAATCTTCGCACCCTCCTCCGCCAGTTTTTTGCAATAGGCAGCGCCAATGCCCTGTGAGCCACCGGTGACGATCGCCACTTTCCCTTCCAGCTTTCCCATGGTTACCCTCCCTTAGAATATTTCGAGCTGTGTTCCGAGCAGGGAATATTTCCCGTCGTTCCAGCTATGGGGCCAATGAACAGCCGGCCCAAGAAACGCCACTATAGCCAACGCCGTCCATGCCAGAAGTGCAAATTTTATGAATGCTCTCAAGGCGTCCTTCCTACTCCAGTAAATACCCGAATTTTTCCCGGGCCAGCGCCAGTAGCGCCTCCGGTGGTTTGGTCGATTTGTTGAAATCTTCCCGCCAATGGAAGGGCCGGCATGCATTGATGATCATGCGCGAATTGGTGATGTTCCCCTTGGCGCGCTCTTCGGGCTCGATCCGGGGATCGGCGAAAGAGGTCCAGGCGCTTTTGATAAAATCGATATCGGTGACCGGATCGCACCGCATCAAGGCCGCCCAGATCAATTCTTCCAGATTGACGACATCGATGTCTTCATCGACCACGATGACCCATTTGCCGGCATAGGCGCCCGATTGACACTGTCCGGCGATCTGGCCGGCCTGCGTCGCGTGGCCAGGATAGCGCTGGGTGATGGAAACGCCGGTCAGCATGTGCGACCCGCCCACCTCGTGGCACCAGACCTCGTGCACATCGGGGACACCGGCCGCCAGGATATTGCGGCGCAGCAGGGCCGAGCGGGTGATCGCCCGAAAACGCGAATATTCGTCGGGCAAATGCTGCGGCGGGAAACCCAGAATAATGGGATCGTTGCGGTGATAGGTCGCGACGATGTCGCATTTCGGCCGCGTGCGGCCGCTTTCGGTATAGCTGCCGCACCAATCGCCGAACGGCCCTTCCGGCACCAACATCTCGGGATCGACATAGCCTTCGAGCACGATTTCCGCATTGGCGGGAAACGGCAGACCGGTGACTTTGCCCCGCACCAGTTCCACCGACCGGCCGCGCAAGCCGCCCAGCACGTCAAACTCGCTGATATCGCTCGGCACTTCATAGCCACCCATGATGAACGCCATCGGATCGCCGCCAATGACCATAATGACCGGCGTTTTTTCACCGCGCGCCACGTGCTTTTCGAAATGCAGCCGTCCATGTTTGCCAAGCCCGGTATTGAAGGCGACGGTCCTCGAATCCTTTACCATGATCCGATAGGTGCCGAGATTGAGCCACCCGGTATCGGGGTCCTGCGTCACGTTATAGCTGCCGGTGCCGATATAACGGCCACCATCGCCGTCATGCCAGATCGGCGCCGGAAAAATGTCAAGATCGATGTCGTCACCCATTCGGACATTCTCGAATATGGGCCCGTCATCCACGTAAACCGGCGCGATCAGATCGTGATCGTCATGCGAATAGGCCCCTGCCCAGGCCTCGCTCAGCTCCATCTTGCCAAGATCGGTGGGAAAACCCAGTGTCATGTTCTTGCGCTTGCCGCCGAAAATATTGGCGAGCACGCGAAAGCCCTTCTCGCAGCCCGGAATATCGTCGAACAGGAGCGCCGGCGCATCTTCCGAATATTTCATCAAGGTACAGGCAAGCCCGATATCCTGTTCCCAGCTGGCGCCTTCAACGGTACGCAGTTCGCCGAGCCTTTCGGTTTCGGCGAGCCAGCCCCGCAAATCCTCATAGGAAATATGATGCCCGATATTATGGGTCGACGACACCTCCGCCGGGGCGTTGTCCGCCATGGTGGTATTCTCCCTGTTTCACGTTAGTGATTTTTGGTTTTATGTTTTAAATCAGACCCGCTGACCGAGCTCTATGGAATAGCCGTCGGGGTCGCGGATAAAAGCAATCACCGGTCCGTTCGGTCCTCTGCCCTTCAGCGGTCCCGGTGGTCGCGGCACTTCCATGCCAAAATCTTCAACCCTCTTGCATACTTCGTAAATATCCGGAAAGCCGATGGCGATATGGCCATAGCCGGTGCCGATGTCATAGCCGTCGTCCTGCCCCCAATTATAGGTGAGCTCGATAGCCGGATCCGAATTTTCATCGCCATAGCCCATGAACACGACAGAATATTTGCCGCTTTCGTTTTCACTACGGCGGAACTCCTTCATGCCGAGGACTTCAGAATAAAATTGCACGGATTTCTCAAGGTCTTTAACCCGCACCATTGTGTGCCGGATGCGTGGCTTGGTCGAGGCGGGCCGTGGGTCCGCTGCCGGTGTGTCGTTCATCTTGATACTCTCCCCTGAGGCGTTTGTTGTGATCAGTACGGTACGTCGCCGCGAACGATGGTCCGGTTCATGTGGCGGAGTTGCCCCTTCGGCACGCCGCCGCAGGCGAGATGCATGAGGCAGCGATTGTCCCACATGGTGAGGTCACCGAGACGCCATTTGTGCCGATAGATGAAGGCGCGCCGGGTCGATTGCTCGAACAGCTCGTCCAGCAGCGCCTGCCCTTCCGCCTCGTCCATATCCTCTATGCCGATGGTAAAGCGCGGCGAGACGTAGAGCGCCTTGCGTCCGGTCTTGGGGTGGGTGCGCACCACCGGATGAATTGAATCGTCCGGGCTGATGTCGGCATAGCGCGCCTTGGCCTCGTCGCGGTGGGCCTCGTGCACCGTGACGCGCGGGTTGCGCAGCCGGTTATAGGTATGGCGCGCGCGCAACGGCGCGATCCGCTCCCTGGTTTTTTCGGGCAGCGTCTCGTAGGCAAGGTGCATGTTGCTCCATTCCGTGTCGCCGCCTTCCTCGGGCAGCGCGCGCGCATGCAGGAGCGTGCACAGCGTCGGGATATCGGTATAGGAAAGATCCGAGTGCCAGTAATCGCCGGCCGCCGGCGAGCCGACATATTTACCGTTCACCACCTTGGTGGAGAGCACCTGGACTTCCGGGATGCCTGGCATCTGGCTCTTGGTCTGGACATGGATGTCGAGCGGCCCGAAGCGGCGGCTGAACGCGGCCTGCTGCTCCGGCGACAGATCCTGATCGCGGAACACCAGTATGTGATGGGTCAGGAACGCGTCGTGGATCGCGGCGAAGGCAGCGTCGTCTATGTCGGCCAGATTGAGGCCAGTGACCTCGGCGCCCAATATTTCGGAAAGGGGTGTAATCTGCATTTGAATTCCATCCTCTAAAAAGGAACGCCGCCGGAAACAGTGGTCCGGTGCATGTGGCGGATCTGGCCTTCCGGAATGCCGCGGCAGGCCAGATGCAACGTGCAGCGATTATCCCACAACAGGAGATCACCGAGACGCCATTTATGGTGGTAGACGAAGTCACGCTGCACCGAATGCTCAATAAGCTCGTCGAGCAGCGCCTGGCCTTCATCCTCGGGAAGATCTTCAATGCCGATGGTAAACCGGGGTGAGACATAAAGCGCCTTACGGCCCGTCGTTTCATGGGTGCGGACAACAGGATGGATCACGTCGGGCGGGCTGATTTTCTCGTACCGCTCCTTGGCGCCTTCCTTGCGCTGTTCGGGAATGGTGACCCGCTTGTTGCGAAACCGATTAAAACTGTGCCGCGCCGTCAGACCTTCGATCCGCCGCTTGGTCGCTTCGGGCAGCGTCTCATACGCGGTGTACATGTTCGACCATTCCGTATCGCCGCCCACTTCTGAAATTTCCAGCGCATAGAGCAGCGACCCCAGGCTTGGCTTGGGCATATAGGAAAGATCCGAATGCCACTCGTCTCCGGCATTTTCGACGCCGATATATTTCCCGTTTTCCTTTTTGTTGCTTACCAGCAGGATCTCCTGATGATCCTTCAGGAGACTGTCCGTGGAGATATGGATTTCGAGATCGCCGAACCGGCGGCTGAAAGCGATATGGTCTTCGACGCTGAGGTCCTGATCGCGAAACACCACAACCTGGTGTTCGTGAAAGGCCTCGCGAACGGCCGCAAAGCCTGGCTCATCCAGCCGGGCTACATCGATTCCGGAAATTTCCGCGCCAAGCGCGTCGGAAAGACGATCAATCCGCATGGCATGCCTCCAACAAATGACGTCGACAGTATTGGGGAGCGTCGAAAGGTGGGCTTGAGTCTATTCCCTGAGCAAACCGGCGTCAATTTCACGCAAACGCCTAAAAACCGCCGAAATCCCGTTAATAATTTGTCATGGATTGTGGGTCACACTTCCTTGACCCTGAGGAGACGTGCAATGGATTTTGTGCCAACCGATCGCGCCGAACGGCGCTGCGAAAAATATCCCGGCAACAACGTCATAACTCTCGAACTCGATGGCGAATTCTATTCCACCATGGATTGGAGCCTCGGCGGGTTTGATGTCGATGGCTACCGGGGATCGCTGCAGCCCGGCAATCTTGTCCCGGTGACAATCGTTCTGGAAACCGGACGCCAGACATACGAGCAAACGGCGTTCGTCAGCATTGTCCTGAACGCCGGGCAAAAGCTTGCGGCCAAGTTCAACGAGCTTGGAAGCGATGCCCGTGATATGCTGGATGATTGGCAAAGCGGTCGTCTGCAACGGCTTGCCGCACCAAATTTCGCTTAAGCGACCGAGGACCAGCCGATCAGCGAGGCCGGTCGCCCAGCACCATGGTGCGATGCATATGGCGAATGCCGGGCGGCTTGATGTTGCCGCGCCCGATATGGATCAGACAGCTATTGTCCCACATCAGGAGATCGCCTTTGCGCCATGTGTGGCGGTAGCGAAATTCCGGCCTGGTCTGGTGATCGAACAGTTCATCCAGCAAGGGCTGGGCTAGGGCGTCATCCATACCGTCAATCCCCACCACGAACCGCGGTGACACGAACAGCGATTTGCGGCCGGTCTGGGCATGGGTGCGGACCATGGGATGCGTGGCATCGGGAATGGGCAGGCCGTAGACCGCGTCGGGATTCGCTGCATATTGAGCATCCACCCTTGTGCGCGGGTTCTTGCGCCGGTCAAAGACGTGCACGCCTCGCAGCCCCTCGATCCGCCGTTTGGTGTCCTCGGGCAGGGTCTCATAGGCCAGATACATATTGGACCATTCCGTATCGCCGCCCTCCTCGGCCACCTCGAGCGCATACAGAAAGGTCGCGCGGCTGGGGATTTCCGCGAACGACAGATCCGTATGCCAGAAATCCCCCGCGTTGATGACACCCACCGGGTCGCCGTCCGCCCTCCGGTTGGACAGGACCGTAATCTCCGGAACGTCCGGTAAAATATACGGACGATTGGGCCGGGTTTCGATGGGTCCGAACCGTTCGCTAAAGGCGACTTGAGCGTCAGGCGCCAGGGACTGGTCGCGAAACACCAGAACCTGGTGCTCCAGAAAAGCGGCATGAATGGTCGCGAATTTTTGATCGTCAAGGGCGCCCACATCGATACCGGTGATCTCGGCGCCCAGCGCGTCCGACAGTCGGTTGATCTGCATGCTCATCCTCAATCGATCCGTCAGAACGGCACGTCGCCGGCCAGCGTGGTCCGGTGCATATGACGGATCTGACCAGTGGGAATGCCGCCATAGGCGTGGTGCGTGGTGCAGCGATTGTCCCACAGGATCATATCATCCGGCCGCCATTTGTGGCGGTAGATCAGATCCGCTCTCAACTGATGCTCGAACAGCGCATCCAGCAGCGGCCGCGCCGCCGCCTCGTCCATGTCCTCGATCCCGACGGTAAATCTATGCGACACGTAAAGCGCCTTGCGCCCGGTTTCGGGATGGGTGCGGATGATGGGATGGATACCGTCGTCGGGCGCCCGATCGCTATAGCGCATTTGTGCGTCCGCCTTATCGTACATCACCGGGACTTTCACGCGCGGATTGCGCATGCGGTTGAAGGTATGGATGGCGCGCCGCCCCTCGATCTGGCGACGAAGCTCGTCGGGTAGTGTTTCCAGCGCCTTGTATTGATTGCAGAAGCCCGTATCGCCGCCGTCGTTGGGCAGTTCCCGCGCATAGAGGAACGACGCCTTGTTGGGACGCGCCTGGCACGACAAATCCGAATGCCAGTAATCGCCCGCCGATACCGCACCGATGTATCGCCCGTTCTCCATCTTGTTGGAGATCAGGACAATCTTGGGGTTTTCCGGCAACAGGTGATCCGCGGACAGATGGATCTCGAGTTCGCCAAACCGTTCGCTGAAGGCGATCTGCCGGTCGGGCGTCAGATGCTGGTCACGGAACACCAGGATCAGATGCTCGAGAAACGCCTCATGGATGGCGGCGAACGTCGCATCGTCCAGATTGGCGACATCGACACCAACCACTTCCGCGCCCAGCACATCGGAAAGAGGGTTGATCTGCATTGAATAAGGCCTCCTGCGTTCGCGTGATGACTATCTCACAAATTCGTCATGCCCGGGCCCGACCGGGCAATCCAGTCTATCTTTCTGGATGCCCGGGTCGAGGCCCGGGCATGACGAGTTTATTGGTTAGTATCCTTATACCTAATGCATCGCTGACCCGCCAACGCTTCGACTAAACTTTACCCGTCCAGATCCTGTCCGAACATCACGCGGTGTCCGTCGGGCGTGCGTACCGCCATTTCGCGCATCCCCCATGGTTTGTCTTCGGGGGCAGCGATAATGTCGACGGACCTGTCCTTGATCTCCCGGTAATACGCATCGAGATCATCCAGGTAGATATAGGCGAAGTATTGATGATCGCCGAGATCCGCAGGCGCAATGGCATCCGGACATTCGCCGAGCATGATGTGGCATGCGTCACGGTGGACAAACCGCCAGCCTTCCGGCTCCATCCAGTGTGCGAACCCCATTTCGTTGATCCACCATTCAGCGGTGCGCGCGACATCCAGCACCGCGAGCACGAAGCTCGAGCCAACCATTGAGGGCTTTTGGTCTGGCACGACCGCTCCTAATGCATCGCCGAGCCGCCGTCGACGACCAGGCTTTGGCCGGTCATGAAGTCGCTGGCGGGTGACGCCAGGAAGAGGCAGGCGCCGACCAGATCTTCCGGCGTCTCGACGCGCTTTAGGGCGCGGGAATTCACCGTGCCATCCATGGAGCCGCCGAGATCGGTGGTGCGTTTCATCACGTTTTCGCTCGCGGTCGATCCCGGCGCGATGGCGTTGACGCAGATATTGTCAGCCCCCAGTTCACGCGCCAGCGATCTTGTGATGCCCACCACCGCCGCCTTCGACGCATCGTAATGCAGGAAATGGGTCGAGCCCTTGAAGGCGCGGCCCGACGAGATGCTGATGATCTTGCCATAGTTGTTCTTGCGCATCTCGGGCACGGCGGCCTTGCACATGAGCCAAACGCCGCGGATGTTGACGGAACAGACCTTGTCCCATTCCTCGACCGAGATATCGTCGAAATTCTTGCGCTCCACCTGGGTGAAGATCGCCGCGTTATTGACCAGGATGTCGAACCGGCCGAAGGCTTCTACCGTCTGCGCGATGGCGGCCTTGGCCGCGGCTTCGTCGGAGACGTCGGTTGGCACGTCGATGGCCTCGCCGCCGGCCTGCTTGATGATGTCGACCACGGTCTGGCCTGAATCGAGATCCGCGATCGCGACCCTGGCCCCTTCCGCCGCCAATCCCTTGGCGAAAGCAGCCCCTATTCCTTGGGCTGCACCTGTAACGAGTGCGACGCGTCCGTCAAGCCGTCCCATGTCAAACCTCCCTTATCCTTTGTCCGGTCGCCGGCGCCCGGCGTCCCTTCCCCCAGCGTACGCACCTCGGTATTCATTTTCAAATCCCCGCGGCGTTTTTGCGCGATGATTTCGCCGGTCTGCCAGTAATCGCCGCGCACCGCGCGCTGCGCCATGGTCTCGAGATCCTCGTTCCATTCACCCATGTCATAGCCGTACCAGGGGCGTTGCGGCTTGAGTTTAGGCAGGCCGAGCTCGTACCAGATCTCGGCGGCTCTCTCCATGTACTGGCGTTTGGGCAGCGAAACCGGCGGGTAGGTTTCCTTCAGCGTGGCATCGATCAGCACGGCGGAATCGTTGGAATCCTGCATCGAGCGCGGCCCGTGGCCTTCATCCTTGTTTTTCAGGATTTCCACGTCGCGATGCGGCTTGCAGCGATACGACATGGCCCAGAACACGGCGTTGGTGTCGTCGGGATCGATGTCCTCATTGACCGCGATCACCCATTTGCCCTCGGCCCGGCGCAGACTGGCGATACCGTAGAGCGCCCGCCATATCTCGGTGCGCGGCATGTCGCGGTCGACCACCGCGATGATCAGCTTGTGGAGCGAGGTTAGCGGCTCGTGGGTGGAAACATGCTTGATGCCCTTGATGCCGAGATGGTCGCGAAGATGCTCCATCTGCGCCGCTTCATAGGCCGGCCGCTTGATGGCTGACGATTCCGACGGCGTCACCTGGCTCACCCAGGACACCATCACCGCATCCTTGCGCCGTGTGACCGCGGTGACATCCATGAAGCCGTTATATTCCTGCAAATTCACGTGACCGTGGGATTCACCGAACGGCGCTTCCGGTTCCAGCAGATCGGTGGAGATATAGCCCTCGATCACGATCTCGGCTTCGGCCGGCACCAGGATATCGACGGTCTTGGCCCTGACCACGTTCAGCGGCTTGCCGCACAGCCCGCCGGAGATCTGGAATTCGTCGAATTTTTCCGGGACCTTCTGCACCGCCGTAAAGGACACGATTGGCGGCGCGCCGATCACGATGGCGCAAGGCATGGGTTCGCCGCGCTTTTTCCATTCCTCCCAATGCATGTAACCGCCGGTGCGCAGTTCGATGGACGGGTTGAACCCGACCCGGTTCGGCGCCTTCACCATGGAGCGGTAATTGCCCATGTTCTGGATGCCGGTGTTGGGGTCCTTGGTGATGAAATGCGACGCGGCGAAATAAGGCGCGTTGTCCCAACCCGGCGACGAGATCGGCACCGGGATCTGATCGACGCCATGGCCGTTCAGCAGATCGTCGCCCTCATAGACCAAATCGTGACAGGGCGCTTCATCGAACGGCACTTCATGGGGGTCGATGGGATTGTTGAGGGCGCGGATCCAGGTTTCCTTGATCTCGTCCAGCTCGCAGCCCATGCCAAGCTTATAGACCGCGCTGTTGGCCGCCAATCCGCCGACCAGGACCGGGATGTCGTACTTTCGACCCTTGGCGTCGGAGACATTGGTGAACAGCCAGGCCTTGCGGTCCTCTTCCTCGACACCGCCGCGATACTGCCAGCGCACCAGCGGGTGCATCTCGGTGTCCTTGTTGATCTCCCTATCCACTTCGAAGAGCAGCCCGGCCTTGCGCAGCGCCGCGATATGTTCATGCAGATCAACATAGCCGCGGTCAGATGCCGTCTGGTCCTTGATCTTTGTCGCCATTCTCCGATCCCTCATATAGAACGCAAAACAATGCGTTAAATAGCTTTTCTAATTTAGAAAATTAGGATAATCCCCGTGCCCCCGTGGTATTGGCCTGCGGCCCGCGCCGTTTTCCGGATGAACGGCACCATAGGTTTCACCCCATACCGAGTCAATACGCCCCCGTATGGTTTGGGCGTCGAATACGGCCCCTTCCGATCACCAACCCGAGCGTGAACCGTCATAGAATTTGGACGAAGCGACGATGTCCGTTCCGGCGACAGGCTGTGCGAAAACGTTGGGCCGATAAAAATTTGCAGAATAATTTTCTGTTTGATGGGATCGTAGGCCTAATTTATC
>JAQBTY010000078.1 GCA_027624735.1 Pseudomonadota bacterium
CGGGGGGATCAGCGGCTCGATATGCGCCCATTCCTCATCGGTCAGGTCGCTCGGATAGCGCAGCTTGTCGCGGTTGTAGCGCGGGCGGTTCTCGGCAGTCCACATGGGGCACCTCGTGAGTGGGATCGAAACCCACAAGGGAATCACATCAAAACCGATTCAGCCAGTTAAAGGGGTAAACCGTCTAACCAATTCATCCGACTCACAAAGTCGCCGGACGGACACTAATGGCCCGGCGGGTCCCATAGCCGTTCTACAGAGAGTTGGTATTGACCCGCGTTGTTGATTAGGAAATGGGACAGGTTTTTTCCATACGTAGGAAATATGTTGCATTGTTTCGTGACATACAGTAATTCCTATGTATGGAAAATAAGATAGCAATCACTAATTTCTCATTCACCGAGCTTTGCTACCTTTTGCATTTGCAGGATAAGCGGCCTCGCAACTGGATTGACGTTTACGACATCGACGTTCAGGTAGATCGCGGTGAAATAGGGAGGGGCCGCCGCAAGTTTCCGCCAATCGAGGTTGTGCATTTCGGATTGCTCGATGGCCTAACCGCCTGTGGAATTTCTCCTACTATGGCAGACGATATTTTTCACAATGCCTTAAGACACGCCAACGCTTCGGCCAGTGAACTGAAATATCTGACGTTTGAAGAACTCTATAAAGTGCTGAAAAATCTCGCGGTTGAAATTATACCAGATGCCGACAACTCTTCTGCGGGAGTCGAGTACTACACAAAATCCATCTTGAGGAAGAAAAAACCAAAGGCCGAACCACCGACTATTATCACTTTTCGTTTCGCACCCCTAATTAAGCTTATCATAGACCGCTGGGTCTGATTGTAGACTGATGACGCGCCCCCGCCCCTCCTATACGCCAACACCCCGCATATGGACTAAGTTTCAGGTAGCGACACGGCTTGGTTGGGGAGCGACGAATTTCGACACCATGCGCCTGCGCCTTGAGGAGATGGCCTTTCCTCAATACGACGATATTCTCGGCGGCTGGGATGCAAATGCTATCGAGGCATGGCTAGACAAGCGGGCAGGATTGAGTGCTTCATGTGATCTGGTTGATGCTGACATAGAGATAGACAGATGGGTAGCGTCACAGTGCGGCACCTCGTAGAGCGGAACAGCGCATACTATTTTCAGGCGACGCCTAAGATGCGTGGCGCTGGGATATTTTCCGAACCTCTTGGTCGCGACAAGGCCAAAGCCATCACTCGTGCCGAATACCTCAATGCTCAGTGGGCAGCCGCCCGCCTATCTAATCCCGTAAACACGGCTTATCCCGGAACCATCGAGTGGCTGGTGCGCGATTACGAAAAATCAGATTGGTACGGGGTCCTCGCGCATAAAACCAAGCTACAGGCCGATCAACACCTTGCGGTGGTCGTTTCAGCGTTGGGAAAAGTTCAGGTGGCGGCTATTACCCGACGCCATTGTCGCCGGCTCTACGATGTTTTGGTCAGGAACAAATCCCGCCCGTATGCCAACAAATCGATTAAGTGGCTCCGGCGAATCCTAAGTTACTCGATTGAAATCGGTTTGCGGGAAACAAACCCGGCGATGAAGATGGGGCTTAAAGGCGACGGTAGGCGGAGAACTGTCTGGACTATCGGAGAGATCGAAGCATTCAAAAGTACTGCGATCTCACAAAATCGTCGATCATGGGCGCTCGCCGTTCAGATCGCTTACGATACGTCACAGAGATTGTCGGACGTATTGGCGGTCACATGGAATGATTTCGACGGAGAGGGGCTCAGTTTCCGACAACAAAAGACCGGGCAGGATGTATGGACACCGCTATCGCCGGAAACGCACAAAATGCTGGCTGAAACAGAACGCCGGGCGATTCAGATCATCACCGGCGACATTCAAGGGAAACCAATCAAACATGCTTCGTTTTTTGGTCGGGTATTTCGTGAATTAAGAGCCAAAACAGATATGCGGCAAGAACTGACTTTTCATGATCTGCGCCGTACAGCGGCGACTGAAATATACTCTGGCGGAGGAAACGTTGAGCCTATCACAGGCCATATGCCCGGCTCGAACGTGTTGAAAAATTACATTGTCCCGAACAAGGACGCCGCTCGCGCAGCGCAACGCGCTAGAACAAAAGGAGACAAAAAGTTTGAAAGATAGCTCCCAAAAGTTTGAAAAGTGGCGTCCCCTAGGGGAGTCGAACCCCTGTTTTCGCCGTGAGAGGGCGACGTCCTAGGCCACTAGACGAAGGGGACCCCGGTACTTGTGCTTTCATAGGCGACGCTACCGCGTCGATCAAGCCTCAAAAAGGATTTATCGAAATCTTATCAGGGCCCTTTGGAACGGTTATCGAGCGTAATCATCCCTAGCTTCTTGCCTGTCGATGCATCGATCAGCAACAGCGCCGCACGGCCATCCGTAAGCCGAAGCCGGACAATCAAACGGCCCGCATCCGTTACAAGCTCTTCCGCGGCAGCACCCGCGGGGATCGCGACACTGATATCGCCGAGCATTTTGGCCGCCGCCAGCAGGGAAACAGGCGCCGGCGCGCCGATGACAGGTGGCCCAGGTGGCCCAGGTGGCCCAGGTGGCGCCGGGCCGGTCGCCACGGATTGGGCCGGTCCGCCCGCCTGCTGGGCGACTTTCACGATCACGACCGTAAGGCCGATCACGATCAACGCTCCCATACCGATAACCAGGGTCTTGAGCCATCGCATCGTTTGTGCTCACTCTTCTGACATGACCGACACCAACCAAACCGAAACCGCCTTGAACCAAACGGAACACGGCACAACCCACCGCGTGTCTGTAACCGACGCCAAGACAAGGCTGGACCGATTTCTCGCCGATAATCTCGGTGGCTTTTCAAGATCGCGCCTGAAAGCGCTCATCGAAGAGGGTCACGTATCCTGCGCGGGCGAGACGATAACCGAGCCGTCATACCGGGTCAAACCTGGTCAGGTTTTCGCTATTGTCGTGCCTGAAGCCATAGCGGCCATTCCCGAGCCGCAGGCGATAGCCCTGGTGGTTGAATACGAAGACGAAGATCTGATCGTTATCAACAAACCGGCCGGGCTGGTGGTTCACCCCGCACCGGGCAATCAAACCGGGACATTGGTAAACGCACTGCTTGCCCATTGCGGCGACAGCCTGTCGGGTATCGGCGGCGTAAAGCGGCCGGGCATTGTCCACCGGCTCGACAAGGACACCAGCGGCCTTCTCATCGCGGCGAAGAACGACCGCGCCCATGAACGGCTATCCAGCCAATTCGAGGCCCGCACGATCGAACGGGCCTATCTGGCGCTGGTGTGGGGCATCCCGCGGCCCGCCAGCGGCGACATAGAAGGCAATATCGGACGCAGCCCCCGCGACCGCAAGAAAATGACGGTACGCCGAGAGGGCGGCAAGCCCGCGCTGACCCATTACAAGGTCATCAGGAGATTCGGAAATTTCGCCAGTTTGATAGAATGCCGCCTCGCGACCGGGCGAACGCACCAAATTCGAGTCCACCTTGCCCATATCGGACATCCAGTCATCGGTGACCGTCAGTATGGCGGCGGCACGACAGCCGCCCGCCGTCGAGACGCTGGGCAGCAGGTGAGCGATTTCGTGACCCACCTGAATCGACAGGCGCTGCACGCTAAAATTCTCGGATTCAAGCATCCGGCGACCGGCGAAACACACCGATTCGAGATCGAATTACCACAAGAACTGAAGGATTTGGTGCGGATATTAGAATGAATACAAATCTATTGAAGTCACTGGCGCCAATTCCCATACTATAAAAGACAGGTCTCAGGAACGGAAACGACTATAATCATACGTGTACCCATTCAAGTGACGTCAGAATAAGGAAAGAAAATAGCCACCATGGCCGAAAATCTCCCCGCGGTCCCCAATCTTGATCCGGCAGCCAATTTGTCCCGCTATCTGCAGGAAATCCGGAAATACCCTCTTTTGACTGCCGAGGAAGAATTCACCTGCGCCAAGAACTGGGCCGACGATGGCGATGTCGACTCCGCGCATAGGATGGTAACCAGCCATTTGCGCCTGGTGGCGAAAATCGCCATGGGATACCGCGGCTATGGGCTGCCACTCGGCGAACTGATATCGGAAGGCAACGTCGGGCTGATGCAGGCGGTCAAGCGGTTCGATCCGGACCGTGGATTTAGGCTTGCCACCTACGCTATGTGGTGGATTAAAGCATCAATTCAGGAATATGTCCTCCACACCTGGTCCCTCGTGAAGATCGGCACGACTGCCGCCCAGAAAAAACTGTTTTTCAATCTGCGGAAAATAAAAGGTCAGCTTCAGGCGATCGAAGAAGGTGATCTTTCGCCGGAAAACGTCAAAAAGATCTCCGTGGCGCTCAATGTACCGGAGGGCGAAGTCATCTCCATGAACCGTCGCCTCGCCGCGCCCGACAATTCTCTAAACGCGCCGCTCAGGGCCGAGGGTGAAGGCGAATGGCAGGATTGGCTTGTCGATGAATCGGCAACCCAGGAGGACGTGCTTAGTGACAGACAGGAACTGAATAATCGGCGCAAACTTCTGGCCGGCGGTCTGAAAACACTCAATGATCGGGAACGGAATATCTTTATCGAGCGACGCCTGACGGAGTCACCTAAAACTCTCGAAGAACTAAGCTCGGAATACGACATATCACGCGAACGGGTACGTCAGATAGAGGTCCGCGCGTTTGAAAAGGTGCAAAAAGCAATCAAAGCAGCCGCCATCGACCATCAAATCCGCGATTAGAAAGAATTCTGACCGGACTGCGCAGTCTGCTGCCAAGAAGACGTGTGTTTCACAACTCAGTTAGGCGCCGGTGCGGTCATGTTTTTCGTCGCCGCATTGTCGCTATCCTGAGCGGTGTCTGTCGTGGGTAACGTCGGTAATATATTATCGCCCCACTCGTTGATGAGCAGCTTTTGCTGTTCGCGCAAAACATAAATTCGTCGCGTGGCATTGAGCGACCGGAATACCGCGACAACGCCTGGCAGGCTCAGAAACAGGAGCCAGCCCATCGCGCCAGCACAATACATGAGAAGCCAAGTATTAAGATCGGCGACGATGGCATTGGCAGTCTTGAGAGTGTGCCCAGTAGTCCAGAGAAAATAGAGCGACGGAAAAACACCGGCGAAATTCGTGCCGGCGACGCACTTCGTTAGAAAACGGCCTGGGGTCTTGTCCGCGAAAAAAGCGCCCAATGTCGGCGCCATCCCGATCGCCAGCACCATGGTGGTGGGAAGGGCAAGAAGCAGCAGGCCAAGCGCACCGATTGCTATGAATAATGGCTTCACCGCGCGACGTTGCTGCCCTCTGTTCTTCATGCCATCACCACGAAGATAGCTGTAGCCAACGCGAAGCAGGTGCTGATCCCGCTCGCTAGGCGCCAACCCAGGCGCTGTACGTTATCTTGAAATTCCTTGGACTCCAGCGCGGCAATCTCTTTCGCCGCCAAGGCGAATTCGCGTATTGCTTTTTTGCGCTCTGCTTCGTCCTTTTTCAAGGCGATGTCGTTGTTCAGACAGTTATGCAAATCTATCAGACTGCAACTGCCCGATTGCGCGACAAGTTTTTTGCGCATCTGGTCACGCAATATTTTTGACTTGAACCGGTTGACGGCGGGTTCGAGTTCCTTAGCCAGCCATGCGGAAAGGTATGGCAATTCCGCGGGCCCATGTTTTGACTGCACCGCCGCCAATAAAGAGAGCATGCCGAGCTTGGAGAGCAGGACGTCGCCCTGCGCCGCCTCAAGCGCGCCAAGAAGCCGATCGACATTCGCTTTTATTCTACTGGCTATAAATGCTGTGAGATGCCTATCCAGCAAGATCGGCAACTTCCCATTCGTTTGCACCAGAGTCTCCAACGCCGGCAGTAAATCGACCACGTCGGAGACAATCTTACCCTGTAGAATATCGCTTTGGCAGGGGTACTGCGGATTAAGCATGTAGAGACATCGCTCGATACCATATCCGGGTCCTGTATGGCGGAGCAGCTGCTGCATACGACGAATGTTTTTCTGCTGGGCCTCATCTATAATTTGATCGCGTTGAGATTGCGCGCTGTACCATTTCGCAGCGGCACCGTTGCCAATTATTTCAGCGATCAGATTTATCGTTTCCTTTTCCTTCTTTCGAAATGCATTCGCGAGAATCGGGCCCATGGCATTGGGCATTGCGACCAGCCCCTTAAACCGAAACGGTCCGATCGGATCCATCAGCACAGAGATTTGAGCAATCTTCTCTGCGCCTTTCTGCTCGGTATTGGCACACAGCAAAAGGATGGACGAAACTCTCTCCGCCATCGGCCCTTCTGTTGCGCCACGCTGCAACCATTTCGGAAACGCGGGTTCAACAATTGCCTTTGCCGCCTTTTCCCATTTTTCGCCAAATGCCTGGGACAGCTACCGGAAATTGGAATAGGCCTTGCCGTCGAATTCGAAGGGGTGCTCCACAGCGCCGCTTCGCGCCTCCTGAACGGTGGAACGCAACCCGCCGGAGAGCCACTGCTCCAGCTGTTCTAAACCCCAGCGCTCGTCGGTATCGTCCGATAGCAAGCCCCGCAACAATTCCCGCAAACCGAATGGCGGTCTGGCGCCGTCCATCAGTGCCGCATACGATCCGCGGCTCAGCTTGGCATCAATGACATCAGCATCCTTCCAACCATTTAGGGGGAGCTTTCCGGTAGCCAAAACAAGGATTGTGACGCCAAGCGCATAAAAATCATCCCGAATAGACCCTGCACCGCGGCCGAGGGGCGGGGTCATCGCCGATTCTATAGGCTCGTAAATGACGGGCTGAATTATCGCCGGCAGCATGGAAACGCAATCGCCAAGGATGGTTGAATTCTGTCCCGGACCATCCCAGTAAATATTGTCGGCCCGTATGCCGCGATGCGTGATTGAACGTTGCGACAATAGTCCCAGGGTCTGACAGGCCGGCGCCAGGATGCTTTTCGCGATTACATCCGATGCTATTGGATTAATGGTTGCAACATCCCGTCGCAGAAGAGGGCCCTGTTGAGGTCGCTGGAAGATGATCGCGAGCTGGCTTTGCTTGCTTCCCGACAAATTCACCGGTCCCCACTCGACCGGTCGAAGCAGCTTGGCTTCGCGCAAGTGTTTGAGAGTCTCGGCGACGTCTAGCCGCGGCATCCCATCGGGCGGACAAATTCGGGCAAACAGCATATCGTTCGGGCTGCGGTCATCGCGCACCATAACGGCTTTTGCCTCGCCCAGGTCCAGCTCCGGCAATCGGTCGTCGACTAACAGCCGATATCGCTCCGCGATAGCGACTTCGGGCCCGCCAGTCGGTTGTGCGTCTAAATCTTGCCTTGTCGCCACTGGCTTAGACACTCCCACGTTTCGTGACTTTACGAAATCGAACGAGTTTAAGCCCGTTATGCGAACGGACCCTTAACGGTTAAGGCTAATTTTATTATGATTTATCAAACAGTTATTACTCACGTGCCGATTAGCTCTTAGGACTCTCATATCAATGATGTCAATGGGTTAGCGTATCAGCTTGATTCCTGAACAGCGTCAGCCGGCAAATGGGTCATGAACCAGGATCGTGTCGTCCCGTTCCGGGCTGGTTGACAAGAGGGCGACCGGAGCATCGATCAGCTCTTCGATACGTCGTATATACTTAATTGCCGTGGCGGGTAGATCCACCCAGCTACGCGCTCCCCGGGTACTGTCAGACCAGCCCTCCATGGTTTCGTATACAGGCTCAAGGCCGGCCTGCATCACCCGGCCGGCGGGAAATGTGCGAATGTCCTGGCCTTGATAGCGATACCCGGTGCAGACCTTTAGCTCCTCTATACCGTCGAGAATGTCCAGCTTTGTAAGCGCGATACCATCGATTCCACCGGTCTTTACGGCCTGACGCACCATCACGGCGTCGAACCATCCGCAACGCCGGGCGCGGCCGGTAACGGTGCCGAATTCATGACCACGTTCACCGAGAAGGCGCCCGATATCATTGTCCTGCTCGGTTGGAAAGGGACCGCTTCCCACACGGGTGGTATAGGCTTTCGTGATCCCCAATACATAGCCGATGGATCGGACACCGGTGCCGGAACCCACTGCCGCTTGCGCGGCATGGGTATTGGACGATGTCACGAAAGGATAGGTCCCATGATCCACGTCCAGCATCGCCCCCTGCGCCCCCTCGAACAGGATTCTCCTGCCGGCACGTTTCGCGTCATCAAGAAGCGCCCAGACATCATCGACGAAAGGCAGTATTTTCGGCGCGATCTCGCGCAACAGCGTCAGGAGGGAGCGTGGTTCAATTTCATCGACGCCCAGCCCGCGCAAAAGCGCATTGTGGTGACTAAGCAACTGTTCGATGTGATCGGGCAATCCCGCATCGTCGGCCAGATCGCAGACCCGAATGGCGCGCCGCGCCACCTTGTCCTCATAGGCAGGGCCGATACCCCGGCCCGTGGTTCCGATGCGGCCACTGCCACGCGCCTCCTCACGCGCGCGATCCAGCGCCCCATGCAACGGCAGAATCAAACAGGCATTGGCGGCGATTTTTAGGGTATCGGGCGTGACCTGAACCCCCTGCCGCCCGATCTGTTCGATTTCCTGCAATAAGGCCCACGGATCGACCACCACACCGTTGCCAATTATGGACAACTTGCCTGGTCGAACAGCACCGGAGGGTAACAGGCTGAGCTTGAATGTCTCACCGTCAATGACAAGCGTATGGCCCGCATTGTGACCGCCCTGAAATCGGACGACGACATCCGCCCGGCTCGACAGCCAGTCGACAATTTTGCCCTTGCCTTCATCGCCCCACTGGGCGCCGACCACGACTACATTAGTCATCTATCACGCTCTTTTTAAATTGGTTCCGGACCTGTCTCAGCCAGAAAATGCGAACAACCCAACCGCTTGGCCTCAGCCGCCAATTGTTTGACGGGCTCAAGCGCCATAACCGTGATCCAGCCTTTTTTTCGCAGCGCTGACAAGGCGGACGGCGCCGCGTCATGCGAAACCAGCAGGCGGCGTTGAGCCCCGGCCTGTGGCAATAAGGACAGAATAGCATCGACGTAGAGCGTCACGCCAGTTGCGCGTTCGCCTTCGGCACCCTCCATTTCGATATGCCGCGTCCGGTACCTGCCGCCCGTCGCAAGCTCGCTTGAGGTGCCAGTCGCGAAAACGGTAAAGCCAATACCGGTATGATATTCAAATCCGCGATGTTCGACCGGATCAAGGGTCAGTTTGATATCAGGCGACAACCGGCGCACAAGATCAACCACCACGGCAACCCGGGCGCGTTCGGCGGCCGCCTGATCCGGCAGTTCTATTTCATCCATCTTTGCAAGGGCGTCATCGACCGGCCCGGTCGCGGCAAGCAGCGCACACAGGGTCGCCGCCGCCGGCCCGGCCTGCATACTTACGCTGCCCGAATCTTTTCGGTCGAGGGCGGCGCGCACACTTGCCCTATCTTTTTCAGGCAGCTCAAACTGACTGATAATGCTGGGGACGAGACGCGGCACGGTCAGATCAACCGACAACCCGCCAACACCCAGTTCAGCGATAGCTTCAACGGCCATGACGATGATTTCGGCATCCGCTGTCGGCGCGGCCGACCCGATCAATTCGGCGCCTACCTGGACAATCTGGCGTTCCGGGCGCAGTTGGCTGCCCCGAACGCGGAGCACCTCGCCGGCATAAGAGAGGCGTAACGGCCGCGGTGTCCGCGCCAGCCGGGAGCCCGCGATGCGGGCGATTTGCGGGGTGATATCCGCGCGCAGTCCCATCATTCTTTGAGAGACCGGATCCATGAGCCTGAACGTCTGCGGCGCGACCGCGACACCCGCGCCGCTGAGCAGCCCATCTTCAAACTCGATAAGCGGAGGCTTCACCCTGTCATAGCCGCGCGCTGCCAGGAAGGCGACAAGCCGCTCGACGATTTCCGCTTCGAAGGCGGCGTCGTTGGGCAGGACGTCCCGAAGGCCGGCCGGCAACAAGGCGTTACGTTCTAGCTCGGTCATAACATTCGGCATTTACAGTTTAGTTCAGACGCGCCCGACACAATCCCTCAACTCCGGCAAGCGCGGCTCGGTATCTAACGGGTTTAAGGGCATCACGCAAACGGATATCCCCATAAAATCAGAAGGGTACGGTAATGCCCTCCATCATGGCGTCGCAATTTACCAGATCGACGCGTTTCCAGGCGATCTTAAAGCCCTCGCCATCGCGAACCAAGCCATGCAGCAGCGCGCCGGCAAAGAGCCGCTGCTCATCGCGGCGAAATTCGACCATCTGAAACCGCGAAGATATCTGGAAATCGCACGCGGTGACGCCGCCGGTTTCATCGGAGCGCGCCCCGACAATGTTACCGATGATCCGGCTGGTGCGCGATGGCGGCGATTGCGCATGAATATTCTCGTTACGAAGCCGGCGCACCCGCGTTTCCAACAATTTCCGGTCGTCATAGATAATCGATACCGTGTCAAAGGGATTGTCCTGTCGTGGCTGGATCGGCACCCAGTACCATGCGGTGTCGGTAAACAGAGCGAGCCAGTCGTCGTACAGCGCCTCGTCCAGCAACCGCGCCTCATGGAACAGGAACGCTTCGATTTCCTCCATGACGACCTCAGGTCCCCGCCATATAGCCGGACCAGCTATCGAACATGTTCCGGATATGCAATTCGCTCAAACCATTTTCAGCCTGAAGCCCGCCATTTCCGTCGGCGACATCGCGGCCAAGGCCGCGCGACATGGGCACCCAGTCATTACCGCCGCTCTCAAGGCCGCCGCGCAACCGATCATAGGTTTCCAGATCATCGGTTAGGACCGGCGACGCGCTCGCGTTGGTGACATTCGCGAACTGAATCGTATCGCGGAACATTTTTTCCGGCGCGCCCTTGAGACGGAAACAAAACCCCAGTACATCGGTTCGGTCGACCGCAACCGGCTGAATGACGCGCAACTGGCGGAACTGGCTCATGAAGGAAATAGTCGGATAGATATTGGTGTTCCACCGCGTTACACCCAGAATTTGCCGCGCGCGCTCCCTGCCCTTTTTGGCTTCCATGATTTCGATATAGTCCTGAAATGACGGATCCTGTCGCGCCACGGCAAGCTTTTCATCATCGTGATAGTCGCCGAGATAGCTGTGGCCGAACGGGTAGGCCCACAGCCCGACCTGCTTGTCCCAGAATTCCAGCGGCGCGCCATTCTGGCGCATCTGCCGGATGCCGATTTCCCCGGCGCCGTCGCTCCACACCGCATCGTCCTGGGCCCGCGCGGCCTCGATCGACGACAAATGGACACTCAGGGGATGCAGCCCGTCATTCACGTTTTCAAAGATCAGTTTCCAGTTTCCGCGGTAGGCGTGGCGCGCGATGCCGCCTGCCACCTCGATCTCGCCATCGGGCGCCCGATCGACCAGGTCATCGAAGGAGGTCGTCATATGACCGAGAAAATCGGTCAGGGACGGTCCGGTGGCGCTTAGCGACGCGAAAATAAAGCCGCGGTATGACGCAACACGGGGGACCGCCTGCATGCCATAGGCCGGATCGGCGATATCCACCGTCCCTTCGGGATATCCCTGGCGAACCGGCACGGAGATCAATCGCCCGTCGGTCGCATAGGTCCAGCCGTGATAGCAGCAACGGAATTCGCGGACCGAACCGCTTTCGGTCGCCACGACTTTCGCCCCGCGATGCCCGCACCGGTTATAAAGGACCGTTATATCGCCACCGTTTTTATCGCCGCCGTTTATATCGCCGGCGTTTTTATCTCCGCCGTTCTTATTTCCGGTGCCGTGCCGCACCAGAACCACCGGTTCGCGCCCCAGCCTGGTACAGAAAAAATCGCCCGGGAATCTGACCTGGCTTTCATGGCCAACATAGAGCCAGCTCTGGCCGAACAGCCGTTCCATTTCGATCTCGAAGATAGCGGGATCGGTATAGATCCGCCGGTGCACCCTGCCGGGCTGCACCAGACCTTCAATGCGGCTATCAATGCGGCTATGGTTTGCCAAATCGCTGCGCCTTTCGTTCGCCGGCGACAATCATGGCAATTGATCCGACGGCGCGCAATGCTCCAAAGGAACAAGAGGCAACAACCTTGGCGCTGCAAAGAAGATGCTGTAATCACGGTGGCGATGACCGATACAGACCCGCAATCGCTCGATAGCTGGACCGCCACGGCACGGCGCATTGTGCAAGACGGCGCCGTGGCCCGGCACGCCGATATCGCCGCCTCGGGCTTACCCCGCGCGGCCCTTATCGCGGCGTCGGATTTTCCGGTCGACCCCATCCTGCTCACCGGCGCGGCGCCCGGCGAAATTTACGACATTCGTAATGTCGCCGGTCTGGTGCCGCCTTCCTCCGGCGAAGAAATCGACCGGTCCGTCGGCGCGGCGCTGGAGTTCGCCGTGAGAGTTTATGACGTCCGCCACATCATTCTCCTCGCTCATCCGGATTGCGGGCTGGTGCGCTGTCTGATCGATGAAGACGCACCAGGCGCCAATATGGTGATGCAGGGCCAGTTTCTGCCCTCCTGGACAACAATAGCCGCGTCGGCGCTGTCGCGCGCGCTCAGAAGGATCGATCTGCCCGAAGACGACCGCGCCCGGCTGTGCTGCCAGGAAATCATGCGCGTCTCCTTTGAAAACCTGATGACCTACCAATGGGTGCTCGACCCGGTCTTCGACGGCCGCCTGACGCTGCACGGATGGTACTGCGACGCCCGCAACGGCATCTTTTCCCGTTTCAACCCGACAACCGACGAATTCGTCAGCGATTCGTGACGCGGCCCGCGAAAACCCGCCCCGGTCGTTTTAGGGAAGGCGCCGACCGAATCCCGGGATAATCAATCCTCTGGGCCTGAACCAATACCGCAAGTTTTCTTCAAAGGTTAGGCGATCGGGACGATGTCCAGTAGTAGGAGAGGAACGGACCTCATGTGCCCGGCCGTTCAGTTCAGAATCTAGCCAGGAACGAACCTAAGTGACCGCAGCGAAAAGGTCTGAGTTCCGACCACAACGGACATTCGACACTGTAGAAAAATGAACCGTTCTTGCTCCCAACTGCGGCATTCGGCGAAAGAAAACGGCGGCCCCATCGGAGAAGGACCGCCGGTTTTTGACTTCCGCTAAGTTGCGGTGGGCGTCAGGCAGCCTTTCTACGCCGTACGAAGCCGAGACCTGCAAGACTGAGGCCGAAGAGGGCCAGCGTGCCGGGTTCGGGAACTGCGCTGCTGACCACGTCGCCGGCGAATTCGACTTCGCTCAGGAAGACCCAACTGCTCTGTCGATAGAGTTGCAGGGTCAACGACGATCCCGTCGCATTCAATCCGCTGAACGTAATGCCAAAAGGCAGCAAGTCGCCAGGGGTCGGGTCAGTGACGACATAATTGTTGCCATTGATATCAACGCTCGAGGGTTGAAGGACACCGCCCACATTCGAGTCGTCCAGATAAAGAGTCACCGAATCGATCCAGACGGTGGTGCCGAAGTTAAAAGTGATAATTGGGTTTTTGTTCACCCAGCCGACATAGGGGCCGTTTCCGGCGGGGGCTTCTGCAATGTACCAATTGGACAACGCAATAACACCGTCTGTCAGATCGCCGAGGCCGCCCGTCAATGCGGCGCCATCAGTCGTCGTGGAACCGGTGCCGGTGTAAATCTGATCCCAATAATTGTAAGAGCCGCTGTTGCCGTTATCCATGTCGTAGCTTATGGGAGCCAAGGGCCCCGCGACGGCAGTATTGGAAATTGCCAATCCGGCTGCCAGAGCCACCCCTGCTAAAGTCGTCCCAAGGAGAGACTTCATTGTCTTGCTAATAATCATGACATCCTCTTTATATTTTTATGAGCCAGGGGCGCTTTTATCTTTGCCTGCCCATCGCGGTTTCCGCATTTTGACACCCACCACGGATGCCACCCTCGGTGAGATGCAAGAACCCCCCTCTGTGCCAATGATGATGAGACATCTTCTCCCCCGGAGTTTAAGCTTGAGGGCGTAGGAACAT
>JAQBTY010000079.1 GCA_027624735.1 Pseudomonadota bacterium
ACGTATCAGACAATTTTCGCGTCATATCTCCAAAGGATTTTCGGGTTCTGACGTGAGCGGAGTATAGTCGCACAGGAAAAGCGAATTTGTACTATTGTGGTCCGTTGTATATCGCACCAGCGAGATTGCCAGTTGCAATTCTCCCCGCTAGTCTTCAGGTACGAAATCTCCATTCCGAAAGAAGCAGATCGATTAATAACCGGCGGGCGCGCCATATGCGCACCCGGCCAAATTTAGGGAGACTTGAAATGAGAACTCGCGGGACAGTATATTTGGCGGGCGCGCTGGCTTTGGCCGCTGCGGCTTTCCTCCTTCAACCGATGGTGGCCAGTGCCGCCGAATCCGTCTACAAAGGCAAGACGCTGACCATCATTGTCGGCGCTGGCGTCGGCGGTGGATATGACGCCTACGGGCGCATGCTCGCGCCCCATTTAGCCAAGCATCTTGATGCGAATGTCGTGGTCCAGAACCTGCCAGGTGGTGGCGGATTGCGGGCGCTCAACAAGCTTGCTTCCGCACCTGGCGACGGGCTCTCTATCCATATCGCCAATGGTGTCGCCGCCAGCCTGACGCAGTTGCTTGAAATGCCAGGGGCAAAATACGACCTGACTAAATTCGAGTTTCTGGGCATTGCCGATTTCTCGCGGTGGAATGTCCTGGTATCGCCCAATTCCCCCTACAACAATCTTACCGACTTATTGAACGCCGGCAAAACCATTAGCTGGGGCGGATCCGGTAAAATTTCCGGCTTGTCGGACGGTGCGGCATTCGCCTGTTACGGCTTCAAACTCAAGTGCAGGATTGTGACAGGGTATAAGGGCAGCCGCGCGGCCGCTCTCGCCGTAACTCAGGGAGAAATGGACGCGCTCTACGTCTCTGAAACATCAGCCTACAATTATGTTAGGGGAAAGAACGCGAAAGCCATCGCAACCATGAACCGCAAGCGGTCGATCCTGTTCCCGGATCTTCCCACTGTCTTTGAGCAGTTGCCCAACCTGACAGCGGAGCAACAATGGTATCTCGATTACCGCGCAACACTAGAAAGCCTTGGGCGCATTCTTATCGCGCCGCCCGGCACACCAAAGCGCTTTGTCAATGCGCTCCGGACAGCTACCCACAATATTTTGAGCGATCCCGAGGTGGTCGCTCAGGGCGCCAAGAAAAAGCGCTTCATCAAATACATACCGGCCGGCGAGGCGAAAGCGGCTCTCCTGAAAGTGCTCGCGGGAGTGACACCCGAACAGAAGGCGCGGATCAAAAAGATAGTCCTCAATACGTACTGAGCTATCGAACGGGTAGAACCATCGGCGGGGCGGACGGCGCGGCCGCCCCGCTGATTTCAGACTTTCGTGATGGATTTTATCTTGGCCCGGATCTGGCCTGAGCGCTCGGCGATTTCTTTGTCCTGGCCCTCAAGAGCGGCGCGGGCCAAATCGTCGAAGGCGTCGCCAAATGACTGGTCGAGCAAATCGTTAGACACCCGCCGGTTCGACGTCACGCTGCCGTCTTCATAGGCCACGTTGAACGCCGTAAACAGGGCGCCCTTCCCTTTAGGTTTTTTGCGAGCCATTGCTCGGCCTCTATCTAACTTGGACAAGCGAAAAGAAAGGTTCCTTAACCCTTGTCAAAAATCCAACGAAAGAAAGCACAGCCCTCAAATAAATTTGAGGGCTGTGTCTTACTCAATCAGTCGATGATGGAAAGATTCTCGGCGGAAGATTTGCCGTTCTGTCCAGCCTGAAGCTCGTAAGAGACCTTCTGTCCCTCGTTCAGTGAACTCAGTCCGGCGCGCTCAACGGCGGAAATATGGACGAATGCGTCTTTCGAACCGTCTTCGGGCTCGATGAATCCAAAACCCTTGGCGGGGTTGAACCATTTCACGGTACCAGTAGCCATAGCTAATTCCTCTAACAAATCAATAGATTCCGCGCCTCACACCATGTGATGGCACGGTCGGTTTAACGCTCACATTGTCAGGCGATAACCAAGTCAGAGGTTAACCAAGCTAAACAGCGTACCGGCTTTTCAAGCAGCACCAGTCGAATGCAACACGTATGGGCCAATTATTTAGGAGATTCTGCACAGAAGTCAATGGCTCTCAACAACCCACTTTCGGCTTATATGCAATTTTCCCTGCAATTCGTCTGTCGTTCGACGCTGCCTCGATGGGCCTTTATAGCCCCTCATGCAGTGCCTGGCGGGCGATTCTGCTATGATCGCGCGACATCTTGTTATCAGGCTAAAAAAGGAAGGCTCCATGAAACCCCTTACCCTTGGCGAAGTTTCGGTAACCAGCGTGGTGGAACGGGACGGTCCGTGGCGGGCGCCCGAAATCATGTACCCGGCCTGCGACAGGGATGTCGCCATCGCGCACCTCAAAACCATGGAACCTTTCATCTACGATGCGCCATCCAACAAGCTGGTGATTACCTACCAGACGTACATAGTGCGGACGCCGCACCACACCATCCTGATCGATACCTGTCTCGGCGAGGACAAGGGATACGGGCCGCCCCATGATTTCCCGAAGCAGCCGTGGCTGGACGGGCTCGCCGCCAACGGGCTGACCTTCGAGGATATCGATTACGTCTTTTGCACCCATCTGCATATCGACCATCGCGGCTGGAACACGCGGCTGGTGGATGGGCGCTGGGTGCCCACCTTTCCCAACGCCAAATACATCTTCAGCCGGCGCGAGTACCAGGCGTGGGAGGACGGAACCAAGAAAGGCGCCAGCCCGCCGGGCCGTGTGTGGACGCAAAACTGCCAGCCGATCATGGAAGCCGGCCAGGCTCTGCTGGTCGATGACGATTTTGCCCTCGATGACACGGTGTGGCTGACGCCGACACCCGGCCACTCACCCGGTCACGTCTGCGTCAACGTCAAGTCCGGCGGCGCGCACGGTTTGTTTTCGGGCGATGTGATGCACCACGCGTTGCAATGTATCGAGCCCGACTGGTCTACCTGTTTCTGCTGGGATGCGGCAGAGTCCGCGCGCTCGCGGCGCAGGGTACTGGATGCGGTCGCCGATACCGACACGATCGTGATGCCCGCTCATTTCCCTGGCCCCACCGCCGGTCACGTGGTGGCGGACGGCGACAGCTTCCGCTTCCGGTTCCTGGGCGGGTGAGTCGCTGTTACAGCGCGTACAGCCTGGTCGGGTTGGTCCACGCTGGCGGGTGAGAGTCCATCGCGTTCTTTCAACAGGCGCAGCGCTTCGATCTGGGCCGACGTATCGGTGTGGCCGTAATCCGTGCCGACGATCAGATTGTTGTCGCCGACGCGATTGATGACGTAGGGAATGTCATCGGTCATTTCCACCGTGACCCAGATGTTGTTGTCCTCCAACGGACTGTCCGACAATTTCTTGCCTTTCCGGGTCAGACGCTTTTCCACGTCACCCAACGCATAGGGCACCCAGGCGGAAGAGGCTTCGATGAAGGCCCAGCGGATATCGGGATATTTTTTAGGGAGTTCGTTTTCAAGCAGCCAATGGAATTGCGCGATCATCGCCAGCTTGAAGCGGCCGAAATTGTGCCCTTCGTGAAAACTATTGTTCTGATAGCTCGCATTGGCGGAATGAAACGCAATCGCCAAATCCAATTCCGCCGCCGCCCTGAACAATGGCTCGAAATAGGAAACGCCCACATAGCGGTCGCATTCGAACGGGCGCACGAAGACGCAGCATGCGCCGTGCTCCTTGGCGAACGCCAATTCGTCGTGCACCTTGTGGAGGGAATATAGCGGCGCGCACGCCGCCCAGCGCAGCCGGCCGCCGGCCAGTTGCCAGATATCGGCAAGCCATCGGTTATAGGCCCGGTACTGGGCGGCCTCCTGCACCGCATCCCGGGCACAGGGCGCCAGAAAGATGGTCGGATATAGAACCTGCATGTCGATTTTGAGCTCGTCCATGTGCGCGGGCCGTGTCTCGACGTTCCCCATCTCGCGCGAATCCGCATCCATCGACACCGTATCGGCATTGTCCTTGGGCTGAATGAAATCGCCGCTGTACCAGAACTGGGTCGCCGGCCGCGGGCCGGACTGAGGTTGCACCTCGCCGGCCACCATATCCAGCACCAGGGGCGCGAAGTGCCGCTCGTCATCGGCGAGATAACTCCAGGTCCGGTCGGATTCGATAACGTGGGCGTCAGAATCAATGGTCTTCATCATCACTGCCTCCCGGTCCAACCCTATTTGAGGCTATGGCCGCGCAAATTCTCCGCCCGGTCCAGCTTGATCACCACCGCGAAGCCTTCT
This sequence comes from Pseudomonadota bacterium, assembly GCA_027624735.1. Lineage (GTDB taxonomy): Bacteria > Pseudomonadota > Alphaproteobacteria > MPNO01 > UBA2964 > JAQBTY01. Next base: position 4,258 of record JAQBTY010000079.1, read on the forward strand.
TCCGCGCCGTCATGATTGATCTCGCGTTCCTGCAGCATTGTGCGGATTTTATCGCGGAAGTCACCCCGCTCATGGATTTCCGCGGTGCCGTAGAACCGGAAGATGCCCCCCGGATGATCGATCTCGCCGCGCTCGGCCGCCGCCTTGTTGCTGTAGACGACGGCCACTTTTGGATTTTGCCGGAGATTGTCCAGAGACGCGCGCTTGGCCCGTTCCCAGTAGGCGAGATGATCATCGTCGAGCACGATCATGCTGCCCTTCGGGCTGATGTTGGGCCCATCCTCGCCAATGGACGCAAGCATACAGACGCAATTGTCCAGGTGCGCGTTAAAAATCAAATCCCTTATCTGCTGACTGATCGCCATAATCTTCTCTCCCGAATTTTCCGTCATCCGATACTTAGCCGAAATGACGCGCCATGGTCAGGGAAATCTAACGGGGCGGCGCTGACCAGTTTATTTAATGGCGCCTAAGCAGTTTGCATCTTTCTTTTCTCGTCATTACCGGGCTTGACCCGGTAATCCAGGTTGGCCCGCAATTCGCTTGCGTTTCCCATGGATTACCGGGTCAAGCCCGGTAATGACGAATAAGGGTGAGAGGGCGCAGGAGCCCCTCGGAACAACTCAGAGAGTGACGAGCGGGTGGTTGGGTTCGCGGGGCTACCCGGCGGATGCCCTATTACAATGCATCGAGCGCAAAGAGGCTACTTTGTGCTGCTCAAATCCGGTGACTGCGACCGTGTTCTGAAAAAACGTTACGCCGCCAGTTTTGTGAGAACACCGGAGAGCGCCGCAACCGCCTGATCGATCTCGCTCTCTTCAATGATAAAGGGCGGGGCGAAACGCACGGTGTTGCGCAGCGTGTCCTTGCACAGAACGCCCTTGTGCATCAGTTCGTGGCAGATATCGCTGGCGGAATATTGGGCGGTATCGAATTCAACCCCGACCAACAGACCCCTCCCACGCACATCGCGAATGGCGGAGTGATTGAGCCCACTGAGTTTCCCCAACAGGTATTTGCCTAGTCGATCGGAACGTTCCACCAGCGCATCGTCTTCCAACACCTTGAGCGCTTCGTAACCGACCGCCGCGCCCAACGGATAGCCGCCGAAGGTGCTGCCGTGGTCGCCCGGCGTAAATACATCCATCACATCGTCGCGGGCCAGAAACATGGACACTGGCACCAACCCGCCACCCAGCGCCTTGCCGAGCATCAGCCCATCGGGCTTAACGCCCTCATGGTCGGATGCCAACAGCCGGCCGGTGCGGCCAAGCCCGGTCTGTATCTCGTCGCACATCAACAGCACATTGTTATCGCGGCAAATCTCGGCGCATTTGGCCAGATACCCATCGGGCGGCACCACAACGCCGCCCTCGCCCTGGATCGGCTCCACCAGGAAGGCTGCGGTGTTGGACGTGATCGCGGCATCCAGCGCCGCGGCATCGCCAAACGGCACCGCTTTGAACCCGGACGGGAACGGTCCGAACCCGGCGCGATACTGATCGGTCGAGGAAAAACCCGTGATCGCGATGGTCCGGCCGTGGAAATTGCCCTCACACACGATGATCTCGGCGGCATCATCGGCGACGCCCTTGACCGTGTAAGCCCACTTGCGCGCCGCCTTGAGCGCGGTTTCCACCGCCTCGGCCCCGGTATTCATCGGCAAAGCGCGGGCCATACCGGTCATGCGGCAGGCAAGCTCGAGAAATTCGCCCAGCCGATCCGACAGGAAAGCGCGCGAGATGACATCCATCCGGCCTGCCTGATCAATCAGGGCCGCGACCAGCCGGGGATGACAATGGCCATGGCTGACCGCCGAATAGGCGCCGAGCATGTCGATATATTGTTTGCCTTGTTCATCCCATACATGGGTTCCGTCGGCGCGCACCAGCACCACCGGCAGCGGCGCATAATTATGCGCCCCATAGGTGGCTTCGAGCGCGGCGGCGTTGCTTGTCATTTTGCGGGTCATGCTCGTCGCCCCTGAAAAGAAACCAGAAGTTCTTCGATGATGTCGGCCGTTTTCACGGCACCCGACAAGGTCGGGTTGAATTCGACGATTTCACAGCCGATTGCGCGCGGGTTCTCTGCGAACCGGGTCAGGGCTGCACGGAGATCTGACACCGCAAGCCCGCCCGCTTCGGGCGAGCCAACCGCGCTGACCTCCTCGGGATCGAGCGCGTCGAGATCGATGGAGACACCGGCGCCGGCGGTGCCGTTGAACGCAATATGGCTGGCGTCGTCCATCACCGCGGCGAGGCCCCTCTTCTCGACCTCACCCATGAAAAACACCCGCACGCCGAGCCGGCGTAACAGCTCCGCCTCCTCCGCCTCATAGCTGCGCACCCCGACAATGGCCACATGCTGCGGCTGCAGCGCCGGTGTCGCGTGAGCGATTGAGGTAAGGGCGCTGTCGCCATGGCCGAGCAGACAGGCAAGCGGCATGCCGTGAATCCTACCGCTGGGCGAGGTTTCGGGCGTGTGGCTGTCCATATGGGCATCGACCCATATCAGCCCAAGCGGCCCATCGCCGCGCAACGCGTTTGCGGCGCCGGACCAGGTGCCAATGGCACAGCTGTGATCGCCGCCCAGCACCGTAAAGCTGGAATTGTTCCGAACCGCATCCGATACCGAATAGGCAAGAGATCGCCCGGCGCGTGAAATCGCGCCTGCCACATCGGCACCGGCTTCATCCGACACGGCGATGATTTCCGACCAACGGGCCTCCACACCCTGAGCGCCAAGGCGTCCAATGATTCCGCGATCGCGCAGATAGGCCGGGGCCTCCGACGTAGCGGATAGCGCGCAGCCGATACCGGTCGCGGCGCCTATCAAAGACAGGGTCCGCGCGCCCGGGCGCACGCCGCTTGGGGCGCAGGGAGAAGGCATATCCATCAGGTGCTCCTGTCGAGGTAACGGGACTGGAGGTGAGCTTTGAAGGCGCTGGTCCCGAGAGCTTGCCCCGTCGCCTCGTGAAGAATGTCGTTGGTACCCGCTATGGAGGCCTGGCTGTGAATGTTGCACCGCAGCCAGCGCATCAGCGGCGCGAAATCGCCACGCCCGATCGCCGGCTTTATCTCAGCATCCCGCGTGGTGGCTGCGGCGAAAATCTGGGCCGCCGCCAGCGCCCCCATGGTGTAGGTCGGGAAATAGCCGAATGCGCCGTCGTACCAGTGAATATCCTGCAGGCATCCTTCACGGTCGCTGGGCGGCGTCAGCCCGAGCAGTTCAGCCATCGCGTCATTCCAGGCTGATGGCAAATCGGCAACAGTAATATCCCCGTCGATCAGCGCGCGTTCCAGCCGGTAGCGCAGAATAATATGGGCCGGGTAGGTGACCTCGTCCGCATCGACCCGAATGAAATCCGGCCGAACGCTGGTATAGAGCCGGTAGAGATTGTCCGGATGCCAGGCAGACCCGTCGGCGCCAAAGGCCCGGCGCATCAGCGGCGCCGCGAAGGATAAAAATTCGCGCCCTCGGCAAACCTGCATTTCAATCAGGAGCGACTGGCTTTCGTGCATCGCCATGCCGCGCGCCTGGCCAACCGGCTGAAAGCGCCACGCGTCGGGCAGGCCGCGTTCATACATGGCGTGGCCGGTTTCATGCAGCACACCCATCAGGCTGTGCGCGAAATCATCTTCGTTATAGCGCGTGGTGATGCGGACATCGTCGGGCACCCCGCCGCAGAACGGGTGCAGACTGACATCGAGCCTTCCGTGATCGAAATCGAACCCGACATGAGACATGAGATCGATACCGAGCTTTCGCTGGGAGTCCAGGTCGAACGGCCCGACCAGCGGCTCGGGACCAGCGGCATCGCCTGAACACGCTTGGGATTCCATGACGGTATGGAGAAAATCGGGCAGAAACAGGGCCAGATCGTCGAACAGATGATCAATGTCGGTGACGCGAATGCCGGGTTCGTATTGATCGAGCAGCGCTTCGTAGGGCAGAACGCCGAAGGCCTCCGCCTTGCAGGCCGCCTTGTCGCGAACCAGATCCAGCACCTCGCCGAGAGCGCCCGATACCGCCGCGAAATTGCCATCGGGGCGGGCTTCGCGCCAGATCATTTCGCAGCGCGACGATGCCTTGGACAAGGCTTCCACCAGTCCGGCGTCGATGGCAGTCGCGTGACGCCATGTGCGGCGCATCTCGTGCAAATTCGCCGCCTGCCAATCTTCGGTGGGCGGCGCGGCTTCGGCCTGATCGAGCAAATCCGCCACACGGGGCGCGGTAAGCGATTCATGGATGGTCAGTTTGAGGGCGGCCAATTGCTCGGCCCGAGCGTCGGCCCCACCCGACGGCATGATCACCGACATATCCCAGTGCAGGATACCTTCGGCGTCGCTCAAAGCGCCTATACGACGGAATATTTTTTCGAGGTCGCGATACGCGTCCATGCCGTCATCGGCTTTCTACTCTGGCCCGCCACCGCGGACCTGGTATTGGAGATGTGTGAAGCACCTATCGGATGCAAGGGTAAGTGTGCTTGAATACCGTAAATCCGTTGCCAAATCGGAAAGAATTGGGTTATGGCGGCTAAAATTAGGCCAAAAACCGGGAATTCCGGCACATCTGGAGACTCAGAAACTCTGTCTCGCGACCGGTCGAAATCGACCTGGCCGACGGAAAACACCGATATTGCACGCTGGACCGACAAGTATTTCGTCCTCACGAAGCAAGCGGTGGAAAAATTTGGCGACGTTGCGGTGACATATGCCGTCTTCATGCGCCGCCCCGTGGTCTCCGCGCCGCGGCTCGCGGTGGACTGGCTGAACGAGATGGCGCGGCAGCGCGGCACCAACTTTGACATAGATTTGCGGTACCCCGAAGGCAAGTGGGTCGGCGCCGGAGAGCCAATCCTGTATTTAACCGGCCCGCTGTTTCATCTGGTCGATCTGGAAACCCTGTTGCTGCAAAAGCTTGGGCCCTGCTGTGTCGCCGCCTACAACGCGTATTCCATGTGCGCCGACATGCCCGGCACCGCCTTCATGGCGATGGATGCCCGTCATTGCGCGGGCACGGACATGGCCGACATGATGGCTTATGCGGCCTCTGTCGGGTCGGAGAGAGCACGTCGAAAAGTAGGCGCCATTGGATTTACCGGCAATGCCACCGATGCGACGGCGCATTATTTCGGCAACGAAGCGGGTCAGGGAACCATGCCGCATGCCTTTATCGGCTATGCCGGCAGCACTTTGCGCGCGGCGGAGATGTTCGATGAAGCCTTCCCCGATACGCCGATGACCGTGCTGGTCGATTACTTCGGCCAGGAAATCAGCGATTCGCTCGCCGTGTCGAAACGGTTTCCCCACCGGGTAGAGACCGGCACGCTTGCGATGCGGCTCGACACACCGGGCAGCCGCTATATTGAAGGGCTCGATCCATCCGCGTCCTACGCCGTGCTGGAACGCCATGCACCCGACGCGGTGCGCGGCTATCGCTCGGAAAGCGAGCTCAGCTATCTGGTCGGCGCGGGCGTTACCGCAGCCGCAATCTGGCGACTGCGCGAAGCCTTGAACCAGGGTGGCTACCAGAAGGTCAGGATTGTTGCGTCCAGCGGATTCGGCCCAACAAAATGCCGCATCCTGGCGGAAGCGAGCACGCCGGTCGACGTCATCGGTACCGGCAGCTATCTGCCGAGCACCTGGAGCGAAACCTATGCCACCGCCGATATTGTCGAATATGACGGTGTCGCCCGGGTCAAGATCGGCCGCGAATTCCTGTTGCGCAAATAGGCCGACGCGTTCCGCGCATTAGAAGCCGACGCGTTCCGCGCATTAGAAGCCGACGCGTTCCGCGCATTAGAAAACGGCGGTCCAATGAACCGCCGCTTCTAATCCGCTTCAACCTGTTCGGTCTATATTTTCATCCCGAATATGGGTCGGATTGGGTTCAAAATTTATGCCGCTTTGCGACGGCGCGCGAAACCAAGACCCAGAAGACCGAGGCCGAAAAGGCCGATGGCAGCCGGTTCCGGCACCGCTTCTACTACGGTTGTCGAGGTCGTGTTGCCGCTGAGACTGACGCGGTAGTTTCCGGTATTACCGCCAAAGCCGCCGAGGGCAATGCCGTAGGCACCCGTCGTCGAAATGTTGAAATTGATCAGAGACAGGAGTCCTGATCCGCTGTCATCATCGGACGCCAGGAGGTTCAGCATTCCCGGAGCATAAACATCTCCGGCTTCGACAAGACCATTTCCAGAGAAGTCGTCTACCAGAGACAGACCGGTGTCAAAGCTCCCTAGGATGCCCAAAGTCTCAATGGTGACATTGTCTCCTGCGGTCGCCTCGACGGTGAACCAGTCCCAGGTCGCACTTGGCGACAGGATACCGTCAAAAGTTCCGCCACCCGGCGCAAACGCGTAATCAATGCTGTCGACTACAGTGCCAGGGGCAATAATGTGGCTTGCACTCGCACTTTGGCTGACGCCAACAGACAAGATACCAATAGCCATCGCCGCGGCCAAAAGTTTAGATTTCATTTCTCAGTCTCCTTCGCATAGCGATGGCCCCCAGGTGTTCGTGGTCCATCGCGTTGAGTTTTCAACGCCGTCGCCCCCCATGGACGCCGATCTGATTTCTACCATGCAATTTCCATGCCAATTATGACATATTGTTTATTTTCAATGGTTTATTGCAACCTTAACGCGGCCCGGTAACCAAAACTGTAAAGTACGCCGACAGTTTTGGGGATGAATCAGGAGGAAATATTGAAGAGAATCCAACCGCCTTCGCCCAATAGACAAACGCAGCGATGGCCTCTTGGCTGATAAAGCCTCGAATGGCAGCCGAAAACTTTCCGGCTTCGGAACAGTTCATTCATAATTCCGAGATCAAGATGTCCGATAAATGACATTTTGTTAAATGGGCAGAGCGCCAATGCCGACCATTTTTTTCGAACACAAAGATCTTTTCAAAAGCATCAACCACATGGCTAGAAGCGGTGGAAAATTGCAAAAAGCAAGCGATCGAATTCGCGCCATTCGGTCGAAGATTCAACTCGGCGACAAAGATCCCTTTCATGGCGTGGCAATGACAAATCACGGGGAGTCCCGGATTGATAAATGCATCAAGTACGATCTCACCGGTTTCGCCCGCCTGGTGACTATTGTCGAAAAAAATCTGGTCTGTTTGCGCTTTGCGGGAAGCCACGAAGAAGTCGACAAATGGCTGGACAGGAACCGGGGACTGAGGCTCGCTGTCTCAAATGACAAAGATCTTGTTGAAATACACGTCTCGAATAACACAAGCAGCCCCGACCAGCGCATCAAATATCAACCGGACAACTATGATGGTCCGATCCTGGATCGGCTGGATCAGGACTATCGAATAAAACTCCTTGGCGACCTGCCTGGTAAAGTAACCGAGCCCATCAGGGATCTGCGGTCGGACGCCTCTGAAGAGAAAATCCTGCAGGAGCTGCGCCGCGTTCCTGCCGGCAGTCATCATGATTTGCTTTTCGACGTTTTCGTTCTGCTCGGTTCAGGGAATATCAAAGGCGCGGAAAATCGAATTAATCTGTACTTCCCTGACGACAACCCGGAAAAACTGGTTCCCGCGGAACAAATCTCCGAAGAAGACATTCTTGAAATCCGCGAAGGTGAGGCGGTCAAAGAGATCAAGATCGGATCTCCAGAGTACGAGAAATGGATCGATAGCTACCTCAAGAGCAGCGACGAACTGGACTGGTTCCTGTTCATGCATCCCGAGCAGAAAAAGTTCGTGGATACGGATTATGCCGGCCCGACAAAGCTGTCTGGCGTTTCGGGCTCCGGCAAAACCGGCATCGCGGTCCGGCGCGCTGTTCGTCTCGCCGAAAAATATTCAGGGCAGGACATCGCGCTGATAACGCTGAACAGAAGCCTGTCGTCGCTAATTTCAAACCTGGTCGACCACATTTGTTATGACAAAGAGACCAGAAGCAGGATCCACGTTTTTTCGTTTTTTCAGCTATGCCAGAACCTGCTGAAAGAATGCGAACCGGGAAATGAAAGATCATACTCGGATACCACCTGGAACCTTGGCGAGCATATCGACGAGATATTTCGGGAATTCTATCGGTGTCAGGCTGCTTACGATAAAGCCGAGGTCCTGACCGCGCTTCATAAGTCCCTGACCGCTCTCGGCATCGACGCGGAAACCTATATCAGAGAAGAATTCGACTGGCTCCGCAGTGCTGTCCCCCCTGACCAACGCTCCAACTATCTGGACATAGAAAGATCCGGTCGCATCTACCCGATCGATAAACCCCGAAGGGCGCCCATATTGAAAGCGTTAGAATATTGGGAAGAAAAAATGAGCGCCGTCGGTGTGAGCGATTATCTGGGGCTAACGACGGCGCTGTTCAAACACAGAGAAAACATTTCACCAAAGTTTCGCGCCATCGTCGTGGATGAAGCACAGGATTTTGGCACAACGGAGTTGGAACTCCTGAGACACCTGGTGGCCCCCGACGAGAACGACATGTTTTTCTGTGGCGATCTGGCTCAGCACATTTTACCCAAACATCAGAGCTTCGCCCAGGCGGGCATCGAAGTAACCGGACGCTCCTTCAGCATCCAGAGGAACTACCGCAACAGCCGGGAAATTCTGCGCGCCGCATACGAAGTGCTGTGCGACAATCTTGAAGAAGCGATGATGCGTGGCGGCGATATGGAAATTCTGGATCCGGAATACGCCACCCGATCCGCCTCAGTTCCGGTTGTCCTCGAAGCAGAATCCCTTGAGGAAGAAATTGCCTGTGCGATGGCTTTGATGGCCGATAATGCGGAGATATTCTCCGAGCGCGAGTTCGCCCGGCTGCATCGAGGCTGCATCGTCATCGCAGGCTATTCGCTCTACGAAATTTCTATTTTCGGAGAACAGGTGGGCCTTCCGGTTCTTGACGGTTCTCTTGACGCGACAAATGGCGAGCTCTTTCTGTCGGATCTCGAACAAACCAAAGGGTATGAGTTTGATACCCTGGCCGTTCTAAACTGCGCGGAAAATATTTTGCCGCCATCGGGGGCGCCGGCAGAAGAAACCTTCCGGTTCGGATGCCAACTATATGTTGCCATGACCCGCGCCAGGGACTTGCTGGTCCTTTCCCATTCCGGTGCGCCGAGTAAGTGGCTCAAACAAAGCAGCGAAGTTCTTACCTGGGGCAGTTGGGACAATTACGTCGATATACCCGATATCAAATTGATCGGCAGCCCGGGTTTTCTGCCGGAGGTCCCAGACAGCGAAGACGATACCCAAGCGATCATGAAACTCCACGGCAGGGGCTTCGGCTACACAATGTATGCGCGGGGTCTGTCCGGAGAAATTCTGGACAAAATGGAAGAGTTGGTTCCCGAATCAGGCAGAAGCCGCTCGCGGGACGGGATACGTGTGCAATGGAACTGCGTCGGCCAATTGCACAAGGATATGCAAGCCGCCGCGAAAGAAAAGCGCCCCGGTTATATTTTTGGCCTCCAAGCGGACAGCGCGGTATTCGCGGCTCTCGAACTGGCCAAAAGCGGTTCACGTCCCCTGGCACGACGGGAACTCATAAGAAAACAAACAGATATTGAACCTTTACCCGGCGCCGACCTGCCCGACAATGCAACGGACTCTGGCAACCCAAGGCGGCTAGAGCATATTCCGACCTAATTCGGTCACTTTGATGGGGCATCCGGGCTTTTCGGGTAGGCGCGGTGTGCAGCGCGATGCCTTTGCATCGGGCAAGCGCCGCAACGCACCCG
>JAQBTY010000080.1 GCA_027624735.1 Pseudomonadota bacterium
GAATGCCAAATTCTCTATTATCAATCAGAATGCCGCGTGCGGGCGCTGGATTCGCGACACCTGGTCGCAACTCAAGGCGATGCAGGCGGCCGGTTTACCGCTGCAGGTTTGAGGAGAGTGACGATGATTATCTATGAAGAACCCAAAATTGCCAGTCATCTTCCCGTCATCGATCTTGGACCGAGTTTTTCCGGTGACGAAGCGGCCCGTGAACGGGTCGCGGCCGAGATCGGCACCGCCTGCCGTGATACGGGGTTTTTCTATATCGCCAACCATGGGATCGATCCGGCGTTGGTGGATCGTGCCTTCGCGGAAGCGAACCGGTTTTTCGACCAGCCGAATTCGTTGAAAACACCGCTTCGCAAGCGCGATGATTCCAATGGCTACGAACCGCTCGAGGCGCAGCGGCTCGACAATGAATCACCCGGTGATCTGAAGGAATCGTTCAATTTTACGACCGGTGGCGTACCGGGTTCTCCCGGCTACAGGGAAAGCCTGTGGCCGGACCATTTACCCGGTTTTCGTGACGGGCTCGAGGCCTATAATCAGGCGATGCGGGCGCTCGGGCTTCATGTATCGCAGTTGGTCTCCCTGTCGCTCGGCATGCCGCTCAATCATTTCGATCCCCTGTTCGATCCGCAGAAATCACCGCTCCGAATTCTGCGCTATCCGTCCCACCCGAAGGAAACCGAATTCAATCAGCTGGGTGCCGGCGCCCATACCGACTGGGGCTGGATGACCTTGCTGGCACAGGATTCTCTCGGCGGGCTTGAGGTGGAAACCGCAACCGGCGACTGGGTCCGGGTGGATCCCATTCCGGGCACCTTCGTGACAAATCTGGGCGATCTTCTGGCGCGCTGGACCAATGGCCGGTATCACTCCAGCTTGCACCGGGTGATGAACAACCGCTCGGGAACAAACCGCCATTCCATCGTGCTTTTTTATAATCAGGCGCACGAGACTCATGTGGAATGCCTTCCCTCCTGTCTGAAACCGGGAGAGACGCCCAAATTTCCACCCTGCACAGCGGGTGAGCATACCATGCAGCGCTACAACGATTCCCGCCGTCACCTGCAGCCCGCGGAATAGAGTCTATTGTCGCACGGGCCGGTCTGAGACCGGCCCCTACATATATTTGGAACGCGTAGGGGCGGGGCTGAGACCCGCCCGTCTTGCTCGTCATTCACCCCTACCGGGGAGTTGCGTGGTCCCGGTGGGTGGGGCAAGCTGCGCCCGGCAATAAGAAACGATAAGATCGGGGAGATAAAAATGGCATCCGACGGGGCGGTAAAATTCGACGACGAGTATGACGTTGTGATCGTCGGGTATGGCTATGCCGGCGGCATCGCGGCGATCGAGGCGCACGATGCGGGGGCGCGCGTTCTGCTGGTCGACAAAATGGCGAACCCGGGCGGCATATCGGTTTGTTCCTACGGCGCCATGCGCTCCGCTCACAATGCGGATCAGGCGTTTAAGTATCTGAAGACGACCAATGGCGGGCGCACATCGGACCCGGTTCTTCGGGCGTTGGCGGATGGCATGGCCAGGATAGAGCCCTATATGCGCAAGCTGGCCGAAATCAACGGCGCGATTGTCACGCCACGGGAAAAAATCGCGAACTATCCGTTCGAAGGATACGACACGTTCTACCAGACGCTGATAGAAGAACTCCCCAATTTCGACCCGGCGGCCCACTACCCGCATGTGCGAGGGGCGCCCGGCGGCGCACGGGTATTCAAGACGCTGGAAGACAATGTCGCCCATCGCGGTATCGAGATCTGGCTCGAGGCGCCGGTCGAAAATCTGGTCACCGGACCGAATGGGTCAAAGGAGGTTCAGGGCGTCGTCGTGCGGCGCAAGGACGGTGTGCGGACCGTTAAAGCCAGCAAGGCCGTCATTCTCGCCTGCGGCGGCTTCGAGGCCAATGAGGAGATGAAACGGCAATACTGGCAGATGAAGCCGGTGCTGGCGGCGACCACCAATTCCAATACCGGCGACGGTATCCGCATGGCGCAGGGGCTTGGCGCGCGGCTGTGGCACATGTGGCATTACCATGGGTCCTACGGTTTCCAGCATCCGGATTACCCTTATGCGATCCGCATGAAGCGCCTGCCCGACTGGATACCGGGGCGTGAGGCGACCGCGGTGGTGCAGATGATCTGGATCGTCGTCGACCAGCACGGCAAGCGCTACATGAACGAAAACCCGCCCTATACGCAGGATACCTCGCACCGGCCGATGGAGATGTTCGATACGGTCACTCAGTCTTTCCCGCGCATTCCGTCCTACGTGATATTCGATGAGGTCGGACGCCGGCGCTACCGGGTCGGCGCGCCGACCCGGAACGATCCCGACGCCCATTACGACTGGAGCGACGACAACATGCAGGAGATCGAGTCCGGCTTCATCAAGAAGGCCGACTCGATTGCCGAACTCGCCGGCCTGATCGGTGTCGATGGCGATACGCTGGAATCGTCGCTGGCGCGATGGAATGCCCTGTGCGCGGCAAAGAAGGATGAGGATTTCGGCCGGCCGGCCGGCACCATGATGAAAATCCAGCGCCCGCCGTTCTACGCCGGCGAGGTGTGGCCGGTGGTGTCGAACACCCAGGGCGGTCCGGAACACGATGCCAAACAGCGGATCATCGATGTGGAGGACAACCCGATTCCGCGGCTTTACGCGGCCGGGGAGATGGGCAGCGCCTGGGGGCATCTTTACATGTCGGGCGGCAACCTTGCCGAATGTCTGGTCACCGGTCAGATCGCCGGGTGCGAGGCGGCGGCGCTGGAGACGTGGGAATAGGGAAGACAATATGCCGGTACTGACGCTTGACGATGCCGAAATCCATTACGAGGAATATGGCACGGGGTTTCCCCTGCTGCTTTTCGCGCCCGGCGGGATGCGGTCCGAAGCATCCATGTGGCACTCGCCGCCCGGTGGTCCGCCGAAATCCTGGAACGACTGGACGCAGGGGCTCGCCGACGACTATCGCGTCATCGCCATGGATCAGCGCAACGCGGGCCAGTCGCGTGGCAACATCGAAGCGGATCACGGCTGGCATACCTACGCCAGCGATCATCTTGCGCTAATGGACCATCTCGGCTTCGACCGGTTCCATGTTCTGGGCGGCTGTATCGGGTCGAGCTTCTGTCTCACGCTGTGTGAGATGGTGCCCGATCGGATCGGCGCGGCGGTTCTGCAGAACCCCATCGGTCTCAATCCGGACGCGCCGACCTATTTCCCCGACGGTTTCGCCAAGTGGACGGAGGAGAAGATAGAGGTGCGCCCCGAACTGGATCCCGCCGCCGTCGCATCGTTCGGCCGGAACATGTGGGGCGGCGATTTTGTCTTCTGCGTGAGCCGCGATTTCGTCAGAAATTGCCGGACGCCTTGCCTTGTTCTTCCCGGCAACGACATTCCACACCCCAGATCGGTCGGCTTGGAGGTCGCGGAGCTACTGCCGGATGCGGAGATGCTGGTGGACTGGAAAGGTCCTGAGCATATCGACGCGCAGCGGGAGCGCGTGGTCGGTTTCCTGAAGCGGCACACACCGTAACTCAATCACTGAAAAGGGCGCCCAGTGGGCGCCCTTTTTGGATGCGATCGATCTGCCGCCTATTTCGCGGCGAGGATCGATTTGTACTTGGAATAAAACTTGATCAAATGGTCCACGCGCTTCGACGTTTCGGCCGCCGTCTTGGGGTCGATCGAGCGGTCGCCTTTTTTCGCCCAGGCCTGGATCGACGGCTCGTTACCGCCCTTGATCAACGCCATTTCCAAAACCCTGGCGATGGCCCGCGGCGTGCCGGGAGCGGTGCCGATGATCCGCTCGGTGGCAAGCGCCGTGAGCTCGGGGTGGCCGATGTCGCCGACCGTCGGCACGCCGGGAAAGGGGCTCTTATCCTCGAGCGACAGCACGGCTACGAGATCGCCGCCCTTGGCGTATTTACGGTACTGGCTGCTGGCGAACAGCGATAAATGCGTGTCGCCGCGGATAATGCTGAGCGAGGTCTTCGACGAGCCCTTGTAGCCCGGCAGGACCCTGACGTCGAGCCCGAGCGCCGCGGCCATGATCTTGCCCGCGACTGCCGCCGTCGTAGCCGGGCTGGCGACAGGATATTTGAGGCCTTTCGCCGCCTTCAACGCTTCGATCGAGGTATAGGGCCCCTTGCTGTTGACCGCCAGCGTATAGGGCGAAACGGCGATCTGGCTCAGCCAGACGAACTTGTCGATTTCATAGCGGGTTTTCTTGCCGATGATCTTGTCGAGCAGCATGCCCGGCATGTTGAAGATGGCAATGTTATAACCGTTGGGCTTGGCCCGCCAGAGATCCGACAGCGCCTTGCGCCCGCCCGCGCCGTCGACGTTCTTCGGGATGACGTTGACCTTGTTGGGCAGATGCTTTTCCATCAACGGCGCGATTTTGCGCACGTAAGTGTCGAACCCTCCACCCGGCGCGTAAGGGATGATGAAGTTGATATTCTTTTCCGGGAAGTCCGCGAATGCGCTGCCCGAAAATAGCGCGGCGGCGCCGAGAAATGCGGCGCCCAACACAGTATGCTTGATCATTTAAATTCTCCCTGCGGTCTATAAATATTCCCAACTATCATTATCCGCGACGATACCGCATCCGGCCGGGGTGTCAACGCACCATGCCGCGCCCGGGGACCGGTCCCTCAGAGGTCCAGCAGGCTGATGAAGATAATTCCGCGATACAGGTCGTATTTGAAGGCTAACTCGAACAGCAAATATATAAACAGGACGGCGAAAATCCCGCCATAAAGGGCGTTCTTGACTTTCTTGCCGCCCGCCAGCATCCAGAGCGCCACGAAGATCGGCGTAAAGAAAAGAAACCCCAATAGCCAGATGCCGAGAACGCAACCGCCCATCGCGGCGGAGGCGATGAGTTCACGCTTTATCCGCCGTCCTCCTAACGCCGTCACGTCCAGGTGGCTTCCAAATAAACGGGCAATCGCCGCGCTCATCGCGGTGTTGGAAAGGCCGAGGACATCGAGAATGCTGAGGACGATGCCGGTATATCCGACGATAAGCGGAAAATTGCGGACCTGGCCGGTATAGCCATATGTCTGGTGGACGAAAAAAATCATCAGAGCCGAAACACCGAATGCAAAATAAAGCGAAGCACGCTTTTCCCGGTCCACCAGCGGGCGCATCGTCAATAGCCCGATAACCCAGCCGAGCACCACCGGCGCCATCAGCCCGGTCCGGGACACGCCGACATAGGCCAGATAGGAAAACATGAAGCAACAGGCCAGGAAAGCGAGCGTACCGATGACCGCCACGTTCGGCAGAGTCGTTGCGGGTTCTGCTTTTTCGGTCACGCGACGCCTCCTTCGCGATGTTTGCGCTTTACCAACCAGGCGCGGAAAGTCGGTATCATCAAGGTCAGGGCTAACAGGACGATCAGTGAAATCGCCGGTGCGCCGGTAATGAAGACGCCCCAGCTACCGTCAGAAACGCCCATGGTCTGGAAGAAGCTGCGTTCGGTTACCTCACCCAGGACCAGCGCGATGGTGAAGGTAATGCGGGGATACTGAAACCGGATCATCAGATAACCGATGATCGCGAACACCAGCGCCACGACCACATCGCCGAACTCGCCATTGAGCGCATAGGCGCCGACCAGGGCAACCACCGTTACCATGGGCGCGAGGACATGGGCGTCGACCAGGGTGAGATAGGCCATCGGCTTGGCGAGCACCAGGACGATCAGGGTGGCGACAACGCAGGCGATCGTCAGGCTCAGGATCAGCGTATAGATTTCATCGGTGTGTTCCTGCAGCAGGGTGGGGCCGGGCTCCAGCCCGTGCAGGATCATGGCGCCCAGAAAAACGGCCGTTTCCGCGCTGCCCGGAATGCCGAAGGCGAGTGTCGGGATCAGTGAGCCGCCGTCCTTGGCGTTATTGGCCGATTCCGGGGCGATCACGCCTTTGATGTTCCCCTTGCCGTAGGGCACATCCGGATTGCCGTCGCGCTGTACCTGGGTAGAATAGCTGAGGAAAGCCGCCACCGTTCCGCCGACGCCCGGCACCGCGCCGATAAAGGTCCCGATTCCCGAGCCGATGAGCATTGTGGACCAGTTGCGGAAGACCGCTTTTATGCCGTCGGTAACCCCGTGAATTTTTATGTTTATAGAATCGCCGCCGGCGATGCTGCCGCCCTTGACCACCAGATCGATCATCTGCGACAGGGCGAACAAACCTATCAGGGCAGGCACCAGCTTGATGCCGTCATACAGCGCGTCGACTCCGTACGTGTATCGAACGATACCCGAAATGTAGTCGAACCCGACAAAGGCACAGACAAAGCCGAAGATCGCGGCGATCAGCGCCTGCAGCAGACGGGCGCCGGTGGATACGGCGATGGCGCACAACCCGAAGATCGCGAGCAGGAAAAGCTCCGCCGGTCCGAACAGCAGGACGATCGCCTTGGCGATGGGAATAACCACGATCAGAGTGAAGACGCCGATCAGCCCGCCCAGGGCCGATGCCGTCGCCGCGGCGCCGATGGCTTCACCGGCGCGGCCCTGTTGCGCCAGCGGAAAGCCGTCGAAAGTCGTTGCCGCGTTGGGCGCTATACCCGGCGTATTCAGAAGGATGGCGCTGACCGACCCGCCGGTCGACGTGGCGGCCATCGACCCGCCCATCAGCATGATCGCATCCGCCTGGTCCATGCCGAAGGTGAGCGGGATGATCAGCGCCAGGGCGGTGGTGCCGCCAAGACCTGGAATGGCGCCGAACAGCAAACCGATACAGGTTCCCGTGATCAGATAGACGAGGCTCTTTATGCTCAGAAAATGCAGCGACGCCGTGCCGAGCGCGACCACGGTCTCGTTTAACGCTTCAAACATTTTGGGACCCTACTCAAACGCCTCTTGGTTTTTATAGGGCCGCAGAGTAGGGAGAAATCTGGTCAAACGCTACCCTTAGGCGCATGAAAAACGCGGCCTAATCGAATCGGGCGGCGGTTTTCTTGCCGAGCTCTTCTTCCTTGCCGCGGTACAGACTGGCGCTCTCTTCATGACGCGATATGGCGTCCTCGTCGTCGTCGTTGACGGGCGGTATTTCAGGATCGAAATTTCCGTATTTGTCCTCACCGCGGACCAGCATGGCGGAGGTGCGCCGGTCGCCCCGCTGCTGCATGTGCGCGGGCATGTACATGAAAGTGATGCCCATGCGCCGCTGATTGGCCATGTTGGGCAGGGACCCGTGAATGACTTCGGCATGATGAATGGATGCTTCACCTGCTTCCAGCGGCATCGAAACCGGCCTGGTCCGCGACACGTCGTAGGCCGTCTGCATGCCGCTCGGCAGCATGCTTTTTTCGCTGAGATCGGGTTCGCCCAGGGGCAAGACACCTTCTTTATGCGTGCCGGGGAGGACCTGCATGCAGCCGTTTTCCTCTTTGGACGGGGTCAACGCGATCCAGAAGGACAACAGCTCGCACGGTTCGATCCCGATATAGATATTGTCCTGATGCCACGTTACATAAGCCTGATCGCCGGCATGCTTGAGCCAGGTCGTGTTGTGATACAGCAATATATCGGGACCGATCAGATCCTCGACCGCATCCAGCATGGTGGGCAGCGTCGCCAGCTCATAGGCCCAGCGGTACCGCAAATAAAATTTTGTGCGCTGGAAACCGGTAAACCGGCCGCCGCCGATCTGTTCGAGCTCTTCCAGGCGCTGCCGGTAGAACGAGGCCTGCTCCGGCGTAAGGACCGGCACCGGAAACAAATACCCGTCGCGGCGATACCGGTCGATCTGGTCCTGCGAAAGCGCTTTCGGCATCACGAATGTCCGTTTTAAATTTAATTGACGTTAGCGGGCTCGCATCAGTTTGTGCCATTAAAATAAATTGTCATCCCGGCCAAGCGAAGCGCGAGCCGGGATGACAGTAAAGGTTTAATTGGTCCGGGAAAATGATTTTGCCAATGCCACTGCTGATTTGGCAATCCAAGACCATCACATGACCCGTCTCAATCCAGCCGCGCCACCGTGATATTGCCCAGTTCGCGTACCTTTGCGCGGTAGGCCGATACGGCTTTTTCGTGCCGGGTAATGTTTCCTTGCATGTCATCCGCATTCGGCGCCTGCTCGTGATCGAATTTGCCGTAAGGATCTTCGCCGCGCACCAGAAGCGCGCTGGTCCGGCAATCGCCGATCTGCCCCAGGTGAGGCGGATGGTAAATGAAGGTGATCCCCATGCGGCGGTCCGGAGCGTTATTGGGCAACGAACCGTGGATAAGAAAGGCATGGTGGATGGAGCATTCGCCGGATTGGAGTTCCACCGGAAACGGCTCGACAGTGCTCGGGTCGAAATCCGCGGTCTGGCCGCTTGAGAGCATGTTGGAGCCGTGAATGTCCGGTTCCCTGAGTTTCTGCTGACCGAGTTTCTGCGTTCCGGGTAAAAACTGCATGCAGCCGCTATCGATGGTCGCCGGCGTGATCGCCATCCAGGCGGTCAGCACCTCGCAGGGATCGTGACCGAAATAGGTGTTGTCCTGATGGAAGCTGACATAGGCCCCATCACCGCCTTTCTTAAACCAGACGGTATTGTGATAGAGCATGATGTTGGGGCCGATCAGATCCTCGACCGCATCCAGCAGGGCAGGGTTGGTCGCCATTTTATGGACCCAGGGGAAACGCAGGTAAAATTTGGTCTGCCCCATGCCGCGCAGATCGCCGGCTGCTTCCGCAGATTCCATCTGGCGGCGAAAATCGGCGGCTGCGTCCTCGGAAACGACCCTGACGGGGGAGACGAATCCGTCGCGGTGGTACTGTTCGATCTGCTCGGTGTTCAGCGCTTTCGGCATTTTTTTGTCGCCTTTCGGTGATTATCCCTGCGCGTCGAGAAACTTGCCTAATTCTGCCGTAAACTCAGCCGGGCTGTCGATAGTCGATAGGTGCCCTGCGTCGGGGATTATTTTGATTTCCGATCCGGCAATGCCGTCGCGGATGAATTCGGATTCCGCCATGGGCGTCGCGTCGTCGCTATCGCCGATCAGGATCATCGTCGGGACCTTCACCTTGGCCAGATCGCCGCTGGCGTCATAGGTGAAAACCGCCCGCACCGTATCCACATAGCCCTTGGGCGGACATTTGGCGATTTCATCGGCAAGCTCGTCGAGCTTTTCGATGTCGGTCGAGGGCATCAGCCGGTCGCCGGCGTACTGGCTGCCGAATTCCCGCATGGACAGGTAGGCGACGGCTTCCTGGGTTGCGTAAATCCGGTCTTCTCCACCCGGCCGAATGCGGGCAAAGGCATCGGCCAGCACCATGGACTGGGCGGCATTGGGCCATCTTGCATTCAGGCAAAGCGCGATGGGCCCACCTATGGACAACCCGACCATATGGCATTTTTCGACACCGAGATGATCGAGCACCGCCTTGTGATCGGCGGCGACGTCTTCCACCGTGAAGGTGCCATTGTTGGAGGTCGCCCCATGCGCGCGGCAGTCCGGCGCGATACAGCGATAGCGGCTTTTCAGGGCCGCGATCTGATCGCGATACAGATAGCTGTTGGTGCCGAGCGAATGGATGAACAGGATCGGCGGGCCGGCGCCTTCATCGACAAAAAAAATCGTTTCGCCATTGGCCTGGATAGTCGGCATGGTTTTTCCTCCCCGGTACCATTCTGGAGCAGCGCCCGGTCAGCTGTTTTCGAAAGATCCCCTCACCCACTTCGTCTAACCTCGGCAGACGCCTCGGTAAGCCTGCGTACCCTCTCCCGCGCGCGGGAGAGGGAAGGGGCCCGCGATGCGTTTGCATCGTGGGAAGGGTGAGGGGCCTTGCTGCTTATAGCTATCCGGAATGTGCTCAAGATTGTTGTAGACGCTCGTTTCGGCGCGAGCCTATCATTCCGGAGGGGACGCGAAAAGCCGTGTCAGGCGGCGGCGATCATGGGGCCGCCTTCCAGGGTGCAGCGGCGCAGCAGGCGGGTTTCTTCCGGTGGAAAATCCGTCCGGGCATGGGTCGAACAGCGGTTGTCCCACATGAGCAGATCGCCATCGCGCCAGTGATGTTCGTAGACTATTGCCGGGTCCTCGGCGATGGCGATCAGCTGATCGAGGATCGTGTCGCTTTCATCGCGCGGCAATCCCTCTATCTGGGCGGAGATCAGGTGGCTTACGTAAAGTGAGGTGCGGCCGGTTTCGGGATGTTTGACGAAGATCGGCTGCCATTGGTGGGCGATCCCGTCGAGGCCCTGGTCGGGATCGACCCGAACGATTGTCGACAAATTATAGGCCTGCAGCACCTTGCGCCCCTGCAGCTTTTCTTTCAGCGCGCCGGGCACGTTTTCATAGGCTTTGTACATATTGGCGAATTTGGTGTTGCCGCCCACCGACGGCAGCTCGATGGCATGCAGCAGGGTCGCCTTGTGCGGCGCCGGCATGTAGCTCTGGTCGTGATGGAACCACATCTCGCCGTCCTGCAGCGAACCGATATAGTTGCCTTTTTCGTCGCGCAGGTTCGTTACAAGCATGATCTGCCCGTCATAGCCGTTGGTGACTTCGTTCTGCTTGTCCTTGGGGGTCGCGCGGTCGCCGACCCTGCCGAAGTGACCGGCAAAGGCGACCTGTTCGTCCTTGGATAGTTCCTGGTCGCGGAAAACCAAAACCACATGATCGAGCCAGGCGGCGTAAATCCGGTCGGCGGTTTCCTTGTCCAGGGGCTTGCGGAGATCGATGCCGGTAATTTCCGCGCCAAGGGCGGCGGAGAACGGGGTGATGGTCAGGGACATTGGTCTTTCTCAGTCTCTTGGTGGTTTAAGCCAGCGCCGGGATCATGGTGTCGCCCTGAACCGTACAGCGCTGCAGCATGCGCAGCTGGTCGTGGGGAAAATCGTGGCGCGCGTGGATGCAGCAGCGATTGTCGCAGACAATCAGGTCACCCATGCGCCAGACATGTTCATAAATAATTGCCGGGTCTTCGGCGATCGTGAACAGTGCCTGCAGGATGGCATCGCTTTCCGGCCGTTCCAGCCCCTCGATCTGGGCACTCATCAGCCGGTTCACATAAAGGGCGGTGCGGCCTGTTACCGGGTGGCGGATGAATATGGGCTGCCAGCAATGCTGGAGATTGTCGAGCCCGTCATCGATATTGACTTCCTCGGTCGTCGCGAAATCGTAGGCATGCAGCACCTTGCGGCCGGCCAGTTTCTGTTTGAGCGCATCGGGCACGTTCTCGTACGCCGTGTACATATTGGCGAACATGGTGTTGCCGCCGCTGTCTGGCAGCGCAAGGGCATGGAGCAGCGTCGCCTTATGCGGTTCCGGCCGGTAGCTCAGATCGCTGTGGAACCACAACTCGCCCTCGGGCACGGAACCGATAAATTCGCCATCCGCTCCGCGTTTGTTGGTGATCAACATGATGGCGCCGCCATAATCGTCCACTTCGTTGCGCTTTTCGGCGGGCAGGCCGCGCGCGCCGACAGTGCCAAGTCGGCTGGCGAAGGCGAGCTGGTCCTCCTTACTCAAATCTTGATCGCGAAGGATGATGACGCCGTAATCGTGCCAGGCAGCCTCGATTGCCGCGAAGCTTTCGTCGTTCAAGTCAGTGCGGAGATCGATGCCGGTAATCTCGGCGCCAAGCGGGGCCGGGAAAGGGGTGACCGTTAGGGACATTGATTTCCTCCGTCTGCCGGTCAGCTCGCGGCAATCATGGGTTGGCCCTGGATTGTGCAGCGGCGCATAAAGCGGCGCTCGGCGGCGGGAAAGTCTGTCCGCGCATGGCACGAACAGAAATTGTCCCACATGGCAAGATCGCCAACCGCCCAGTCATGCTGGTACACATTGTCCGGCGCTTCCGCGATATCGCACAATTCCTTGAGAATCGCGTCGCTTTCATCGCGGGGCAGTCCGTCGATGCGGGCGGTCATCAGACGGTTGACGTAAAGCGCCGTCCGCCCGGTTACCGGGTGCCGGATAAAAACCGGTTGGGAGCGGTTGTGAATGCCAGTCAGATCACCGTCGATATCGACCGTCTCGGTCGTATGGTAGTCGTAGACGTGCAAGGCGGTTCGTCCGGCGAGCGATTTCTTGAGCGCCGCGGGAGTCCGGTCATAGGCACGGTACATGTTAGTGAAGCACGTGTTGCCGCCAACCGAAGGAATTTCCATCGCATACAGAAATGTGCCCCTGTGCGGTTCCGGCATGTAGCACATGTCGTGATGGAAAAACATTTCCCCGTCCGGCAGCGAGCCCAGATAGTTGCCGTCCTCATCCTTGAGATTGGTGATCAGCATAATGCTTTCATTGTAATCGGCGCCTTCGGGGCGCTGATCGGCGCCGCGCGATCGTGTGCCCAGTTCGCCGAAGTTTGCGGCAAAGGCGAGCTGCTGATCCTGGGTCAGTTCCTGGCCGGGAAATATCAGGACGATGTAATCCAGCCACGCCTGGACAAGCGCGTCCATGGTCTCCGCATCCAGGGGCTGGCTTAGCGAAATGCCGGTTACGCGTGCGCCGAGCGCCGACGATGCCGGTTCAATTACAAGCTTGTTCTTCAGCGTGCTTGCCATGGCGATGAATTCTCCTATTTGCAAATGCCTGTTAAATTATATTATACGCCTGTGCGCCCTGGCTTTCCAGAAAACCGATGATAGAGACAAAATGCCGCGACATTGGGCGGCTATACGAGGCTCTCAAGGTGTTGGAGGCCACCTTGGCCGGCACCGTCGATAGGGACGAACTGGCCCAGGAAATCCTCGATTTTCTGGCCATGGCCGCCGGTCTGAAGCCGGTGTTCGTGCTCGGCCGCGGGCTGGATTCGCAGCGATGGGTCGACGGCGCGGCGGGCCTGGCGGAGGAATTCGGCTTTTACGTGGTTCGCGGAATCCTCTGGGACGCGACACCCTTCGACAAATTTCCCCGCTGGTACAGGGATTACACCGTGGAGCGGTTCGCGGCGCTGCGGGCTGTGTACGTCTGTTCTTCCGCCGAAACAGCCGAAGAAATAGAATCGATCAATGAGGCCGGTGGCCGTCTGTCGATGAGCGCGGAGGCGCGACTGCTCGGTTATCCGGAATGCTGCGTGGCCGCCCATCATGTCAGTGCTGGCCGCTATCATCAGGCGATCCTCTCTATCGTGAAGCGGCTTGCCGGCGGCGATCGGGCGCGGATGCAGGCCCTGTTGCGAAGCGACGTTCCGCTGTTCCCCAAGACGGCGCGGGAAAGCGCCAATATGGAGGACATGTTCTTGTTGGACCCGGCACCCTTCGGCAGTTGGAACCAATGCCGGTCCTGTGCCGAGGACGACCATAGCCCGTCGGCCAAGCTGTCGGAAAAATACCGGGCGTTGGCGGAAACGACCGACCTGGAATTGTCGCGAACGCTGTCCACTGAAACAGGGTAAGACCAGTTCACCCGATAACCGACATCCATCGGCGAGGTCCGCTTTCGACGGGTTTATTTCCGGTATCGGATGTAACCCGAAAGTGATCGCAGATGACCGCTGGCGGTAAAATTTCATCTGGTGCGGTTAGTCGGGAGCAGGCCGACGATTTCCGTTTTCAGGCCAGACTGTGCGAAAACGTTGGTTTCGAAAAATTGGAAAGAAATATTTTCTGTGCCGGTTTATTACGTCTCGATATTCGTCCATCAGACTGGCCAGAAAACCCTTACATCAAGTAAGTGATCAGATAAATCAGGCCAACCATTCCTTTGAACAGAATATTATTCTGCAAAATTTTATTGCCGCAACGTTTTTACACAGGCTGAGGCCATGGCAGACATCAGTGATCACGCGCGGAGCTGGCCCGAATATCCTTTATGCAAGGTTAATCGTTGTGGGATTCTCCACTTCAATGGAGAGTAAGATATGTGTATGCTGACTCACTCGGAGACAAAGTC
>JAQBTY010000081.1 GCA_027624735.1 Pseudomonadota bacterium
TTTGGTCTTG
The DNA here is from genome assembly GCA_027624735.1 of Pseudomonadota bacterium. GTDB lineage: Bacteria > Pseudomonadota > Alphaproteobacteria > MPNO01 > UBA2964 > JAQBTY01. Next base: position 11 of record JAQBTY010000081.1, read on the forward strand.
AGTTCCCCGGCCGCCGAGAGATGCGGCAACAGCGTCAGATGAATGAACATGGCGCGCTCCTTGCCAAGTTCGTTCCCCTTCTGACGAATGGCCTCGAGAAACGGCAGGCTCTCTATATCTCCGACCGTACCGCCGATCTCGCACAGGATAAAATCCATATCGTCGACGTCCGCCGATATAAATTCCTTGATGGCGTCCGTCACATGCGGAATGACCTGCACCGTCGCGCCCAGATAGTCGCCGCGGCGCTCGCGCGCGATCACGGTCGAATAAATGCGGCCGGTCGTGACGTTGTCTCCGCGACGGGCGGAAACACCGGTGAATCTTTCATAATGTCCCAGGTCGAGATCGGTTTCCGCCCCGTCATCGGTGACAAACACCTCACCGTGCTGAATGGGACTCATAGTCCCCGGATCGACGTTGAGATAGGGATCCAGTTTGCGGAGTCGGACCTTGAACCCCCGCGCCTGCAGGAGCGCGCCAAGGGCAGCCGAGGAAAGCCCTTTCCCAAGAGAGGAGACCACTCCGCCGGTGATAAACACGAACCGCGTCATGGAGCCTCACTCTATACAGGTCTGGGGCGATTCCCAACGTAAAAGAGCCAGCGGAAATACTGCCTCATGGCAATCGATTCGGTTTTTAGCTACTTCGCGAGCGGAACCACGGGCGTCGACGGCACGGCCGGCTGGGTCTGGGCTGGTGGCCTGTCCGTGATCGAGGTCTTCGTTCTGGCGTTGCCGGCAAGAATGGCGAGGGTCAGGCTCGTTGCAATAAAACAGGCGGCGAGTATCCCCGTTACCCTGGTAATGCCGCTTGCCGCACCCCGCGCCGACATCAGCCCCCCCATGGTGCCGCCGCCGATACCGAGCGCGCCGCCTTCGCTCCGCTGCAACAAGACAGCGCCGACCAGCATGACGGCAAAAAATATGTGCATAACCAACAAGACGGTTTTTAATAACTCTTCCACGGCGCTTCCCTACCAAGTCCTCAATCACATTATTGAATATTCAAGTATCAGGTCGGTACTTTTAAGCCCACTGACCAAGATTTGACCAGAACGAAATTACCCGAAACGAAATTACCCGAAACGAAATTACCCGAAACGAAATTACTGGGCGCTGCTGCCGCAGATGGCCCAGAAATCCTCTGCTTTTAAACTGGCGCCACCGACAAGCCCCCCGTTGACATTCTCAATGGCAAGGATCTCTTCTGCATTGCCAGGATTTACCGAACCGCCATAAAGCAGGCGAATCGCTGCCGAATCGGCGGTATGTTTGGTCAATAACGACCGAATATGGTCATGGACTTCCGCAATTTGCTGAATTGTCGGCGTCCGTCCTGTTCCGATCGCCCAGACCGGCTCATACGCAATAACAGAATTCGCGGCGGTGACCTGTTGCGGCAAGGAACCGGCGATCTGATCCGTAATGACGGCAAGCGTTTCGCCGCCATCGCGCTGGTCGAGCGTTTCACCGACGCAAATGATGGAAGTCAGCCCCTTGCCATGTGCCGCCGCCGCCTTGTTTTTGACCATGGCGTTGTTTTCGCCGTGATTGGCACGCCTCTCCGAATGGCCGACAATGACATGGCTGCATCCGGAATCCGCCAGCATCGCGGCACTTATATCGCCGGTATGCGCCCCGGATTCAGCCGTATGGCAGTCCTGCGCCCCTAAAGCCACGGGCGTCCCCTGGGTAATGGCGCCAACCGCCTGAAGCATTATGGCCGGCGGGCAGACAAGCAGATCGGCGCCCGGATCGCCTTCGTTCCGGCAGAGATCCACCAGGGCCAACGCCAAAGCTTCCGCGTCACGACGCAGCGTATTCATTTTCCAGTTTCCAGCGATTAACGCCCGCATGGCCCAAATCCCTCAACACGCCCCAAAAAGGCAAGGCGGTACGTAACACAGCCAGTCGATTGAACCAAGTGACACCGGCACCATATTGTTTTATTGCAGCACACCATCGCGGTTCTTATGATGCCGCGCGGATAGCGCAACAAATTGTTTACCCCGAACGGGCCAAATAGTTCCTATGTGGTTCAAGCAAATGCGGACAAGTAGATTATGATTCAATGGATGCACGGCACCGTCGCCAAATGGATACTCAGGTTTCTGGCAGTCTTCCTGATCATCTCGTTTGCCGCCTGGGGCATAGAAGACATGATCCGGCCGCCGTCCAACATAAGTGATGTGGCCGAAGTCGATGGCTCCGTGATTGGCCGAAACGAGGTCAGTCTGCAATTCTCGCGACTAATGAATACGATGCGCAGTCGGCTTGGGCCCGATTTCGACACGCAACAGGCGGTTCAGCTTGGTCTTCTCGATCAGATCCTGGATCAGATGATCAATGCCCGTTTGATTTCCATCGACGCCAATAGACTTGGGCTCAATGCGGGTGAAGAGGAGATTCGCCAGGCCATATTCAATGACCAGCGTTTTCGCGGCCTCGGCGACCGTTTCGACCGTAATCGGTTCCGCCAGTACCTCGCTCAAGAGGGCATGCCCGAGGCAGCGTTTGTCGCAACCACGCGGGATCAGATAATCCGCGGTCAGGTCGCCGGCGCCCTTGGCGCCGCGACGACGGTACCGAAGATTTTGCAGGAAACCCTGTTCAAATACCGCAATGAAAAGCGCGTCGCGGAGATCGTTTCAATTCCGTTCGGCAAGATCAGCGAGATTGCCGCCCCGTCGGATTCCGACCTTGTCAAATTCCATAAAGAAAACCCGGGCCTCTTTGCCGCGCCGGAATACCGGCAGGTCGTCTCCATTTATCTTGATCCGGATGCCATGGCGAAGGGCCAATCCCCCTCCGAAAATCGCATCAAGGAAGAATTCGAAGACCGGCGTCCGAGCCTCGCCGTACCGGAACGGCGGACCGTCGACCAGACATTGCTGGATGACGAGGAAAAGGCAAAAAAACTGTTACAGGAAATTAAAGCGGGTAAATCTTTCGCCGACGCCGTCAAGGACGCGACCGGCAACCCACCCATTTCACTCGGCACGCTTAGCAAGCTGGAGATGCCGGATCAAGCTATTGGCGCCGCCGCATTCGCGTTGACACAGGACGCCATAAGCGAGCCCATCAAATCGCCGCTTGGCTGGCACATCCTGCAGGTAACGAAAATTGTTCCCGGCATCGAACCTAAACTAAAAGACCACAGCAAAAGGATCGTCACGGAGCTCGCCCGGGAGATGGCCGTCGATGAAATTATAAAATTGACGGGAAAACTGGACGACACGCTGGCCGGCGGCGCGAAGATTGAGGATGCCTCCAGCACGATCGGCGTAAAAATCCTGAAAATCGACGCCGTGGACAGGGAAGGCCGTGATCCCAACGGCAAACCTGTAAAATCGTTGCCAAAATCGCCGGCGTTTCTTGAACGTGTCTTTACGGCCGCCGTCGGTGAGAACACGAATGTCGAGGAAACCCGGGATAGTGCGTTCTTTGTCCTTCGCGTGGACAAAATCATCGCTCCCGCGCTGAGGCCGCTCAAAGACGTCCGGGCCAAGGCTATCGAGGAATGGAAGAAGAGAAACATCCAGTCCGCGACCAGGAAGCTCGCCGACAAACTGCAAAATGCGGCCAAGGCGGCCGCTTCGCTGCGGCGAGCCGCAAAATCCGATAGCCGAAAAGTTGTTACCAGCAAGCCGTTTACGCGCTTTATTCGGGAACCCGGATCACCCGTTTCGAATGAACTTTCAACGGCGCTGTTTGGCGCGAAGAAAGGAGATATCGTCGTTGGCGCGACGCCAACCGGATTCGCCGTGGCGTCCTTGAAAGAAATTATTCCCGCCGATCCGAAGAAGAATCAGGCGGATGCGCAAAACCTGAAGGAGCAATTGAGGTCTGCGCTTACAACCGATGCCCTTTCCCAATATCTGGCAGCGCTCAGGCAACACTATAAGGTCGATATCAATCGCACGGCGCTCGACAGTATTGCTGGCGGAAACACGGGCGGTTAATGCTGTTAGAACCGGAATTCGACGCCTTTTCACGCACTTATGAAAAGGGAAAAAGCCAGGTCGTTTCCACATCTCTTGTCGCCGATCTGGAGACGCCGGTTTCCGCCATGCTCAAGCTGGCCAACGGCAAGCCCAACAGCTTTCTGCTGGAATCCGTCGAAGGCGGCGCCGTCCGCGGCCGGTATTCGATCATCGGTCTGGCGCCGGACCTGATCTGGCGCTGTCATGGCAATGTTGCGGAGATCAATCGCCGCGCCGATACGGATCCCGACGGATTTGAAACCTGCCAGGCCGATGCACTGGAAACCCTGCGCCAGATTGTGGATGAATCACGCATCGAGCTACCGGAAGATCTGCCGCCGATGGCGGCGGGTCTGGGGGGCTATCTGGGCTATGACACCGTCGCCTTGATGGAAAAAGTGCCGACCACCCGGCCGGATCCGATCAAGGTGCCGGACGGACTATTCGTTCGCCCCTCGATCATGACGATATTTGATCTGGTCAAGGATACCGTTACCATCGTGACGCCGGTCAGACCCGATGCCGCGATGTCGGCAAGCGTTGCGTACCAGGCGGCGATGGATCGGCTGATGGCCGTGGTAGCGGATTTCGAACGCGGCCTGCCGGAACAGCGCACGCCGGGCCTGGAGCATATCCACCTGCCGTCACCGGTTTCAAACACCGATCCGGACGACTACAAAACCATGGTCCGCAAGGCCAAGGACTACATTTTCGCCGGCGATGTCTTTCAGGTTGTGCTATCGCAGCGTTTTCGGGTGCCGTTCACCTTGCCGCCGTTCTCGCTCTATCGCGCGCTCCGTCGCACGAACCCGTCGCCCTTCTTATTCTATCTGGATTTCGGCGATTTTTCGGTCGTCGGCTCAAGCCCGGAAATTCTCGTACGGCTGCGCGATGGCAAGGTCACACTGCGGCCGCTGGCCGGGACACGGCCCCGCGGCGAAACCAAGGCGGAGGATGAAGCGCTCGCCGAGGAGCTTCTGTCCGACAAGAAGGAACTCGCGGAACATCTCATGCTCCTCGATCTGGGCCGCAACGACGTTGGCCGGGTCGCCAAAATCGGCACCGTCAAGGTCACCGAGAAGATGGTCATCGAGCGCTATTCCCATGTCATGCATATTGTTTCCAACGTGGAGGCCGAGGTCGACGACACGCATGACGCCATGGATGCCCTGATCGGCGGCTTTCCCGCCGGAACCGTCTCGGGCGCCCCGAAAATCCGCGCCATGGAAATCATCGACGAGTTGGAGAAAGAGAAACGCGGCGTTTACGCCGGCGCCGTCGGCTACTTCTCCGCCAACGGATCGATGGATACCTGCATCGTGCTGCGCACCGCCCTGGTCAAGGATGGCGTGATGTACGTGCAATCGGGCGCCGGCATCGTCGCCGACAGCGATCCCGACGCCGAACACCAGGAATGCCAGAACAAGGCGCTCGCCCTGATCAGGGCCGCCGAGGAAGCCGTCCGCTACGCCGGCGGACAATCATCCACCAATCAGGCGCGGTAGGCCTGAACGGTTTCCGGCCAGGCGGACACAGCCCGCCGACTTTCCCTCTCAAATCGAAGCCGACAAGAATCCGGGACGTAAATCCGGATAAACATTGACGGCAGGCGTTAGCCGGACGCCGGCTCAGGCCCCTCGAAAATCGCCGCCGTTAACACTCGGGTGTCGGTGGATTTTACAACGCCGTCCGCCGCCCAATCTCGTTAACCATTGTCATCGGCCTGAGACGCCGCGTTAACCCGGTTGGCATGGGTTTTGCATACTCACCAGTGAAATTGTCAATCAGAGTTTGATCCATCGAGTCACCGATTAACCACCCATTGTTTCATCGCGAGGCAGCCCGATGTCCCAACAATCGATATACGATACCGTCCCATGGACCCCTGAGGAAGATGCGATTTTGGCCGCCTGTTGGCCGGACCCGGACCTGGACTATGTTGCGATAGCTTCGCTGCTCGACGGGAAGCGTACCGAGGGGGCGATTCTACACCGGGGGTGTAAAATCGGGCTTGGCCCAAAGGCGCACCATAAAAAGGCCAGAAAGCCAGGGAAAAAACAGATGGCCTGGCCCGCCGATATGCCGAAGTTCGAAGACCACCCCCTTGCCGCCTTACCGGGCTCAAGGGCCAGGGCTGCCCGGCTCGGGTCACGCGTCAAATCCGTTAGCCGAGACGCGGAAATGTCTTACGCGGGATCGTCGTTGAACGGTGCGGCGATCAATGCGACCGGACGCAGGGTTTGACAGAAATTGGCCTCCATCATGATACCCAAGGAAGACTATATCGAATGGGCGCCGGTTCGGCTGGTCGATCCGCGCGCGGCTAAGGTCGAACAGATCATTCACGGCATGGATCAGATTATCGCGGTGGAGGGGCCGGTCATGGCCTCTCGCGTGTTTCATATTTTCTCCCGGGCGGGCGGACTAAGCCGGATCTATGACGAGACGAGGCGGGCGTTTCTCCGCGCCCTTCGGACCGCGCTCGACGAAGGCATCTTCGTCGCCGAACAGGAGGCCTTGGAAGATCCCGCGACGTGGATTCTTCGCCTCCCCTCTCAGGCGCGCGTGCGTACCCGCACGCTCGGTACCCGTACCCTGCATGAAATTCCAGCCGCGGAACTGGCCGAGTACATGCTCGAAATTCGTATAGAGAATGAACTCATTTCGCGCGAAGAGCTGTTCCGCAAAGTGCTGAATGAATACGGGCTGACCCGATTGACCGAAGCAACCACCAACCGGCTCGAGTACGTGCTGAAGACCTGGTTCTGAAACCAAAAATTTATCGGTCTGTTACCTCATGCCGAGCCGCCCCTTCACCAGAACGACAGATGTTTCGATCTGACGCTCCGGTATGTGCCAGTACAGGCGCAACAATCGATCCTTCTCCGCCTCCGCGGCCAGCTCGAAACCGTGTTTCTGGTAAAACCCGACCGCCCAGGCCGCCGCCGCCCATGTTCCGACCAGAACCGGTTGCGCCGCCCGCGCCAGTAAATCCCGGATCAGCGCCGAGCCGACCCCCTGTCGCTGCCATTTGGTTTTGACATAGGCGTGACGGATCAGAAGCACATCTGAAACCGGCTGCGCGCCCATCACGCCGACCAGCCCTTCGGCCACATCGAACCAGCCTCGAAACGCGATGCCGGCTGAAATTTCGCCGCGCAATTCGTCGTGCGCCATATAGGGCTCATGCCAGCGGTCCGGCGGAATAATGCCGCGATAAGCGGCGGCTCCCTCGTTAATCACCGCCAGCATGTCATCAAAATCGGTTTCAACGCAGTCGACGATCATTTCAGCCGGGATCCTGCCTGTGGCCAACGATCGCGCTTACCGGCACCAGAACAAATCCCCGGGACGCCAATGTCGGCAGCCAATTTTCCAGATTGCTCAACGTCGCATCGTGCGGGTGGCCGATGGCGATGGCGTAGCCCTTCTCCGTCGCCGCCTTTTCCAGCGCCCTCAACTGGAGGCCTACCGAGTCGCTGGACTGGTCGTCATCAAGAAAAATATCCCGCGCCGCGAACGGTACGGACAGCCGGCGCGCGACCTCGGCGCCAACCGAATTTGGGCTGGTCCGGGAATCGACAAACAGCAGGCCGCGGCGCTTGACCTCGGCGAGAACCTTATCCATTCCCGGCCGATAGGTCGTAAATCGGCTACCCATATGATTGTTGATTCCGACAAATTTTTCCAGGCGTCCCAGCGCCCAGTCGATCCGCCGCCGGAGTTCCGCATCCGACAGGTCCCGCGTGATCGCCTTGGGACCAGGGTAGGAATCGGCATCATCCGGCTCCATCGGCACATGGATCATGATTTCATGACCCGCCTCCCGCGCCGTCTCGGCCTGCCCCTTCACGTCACTCGCATAGGTCAGGAACGACATGGTCAGCGGCCCGGGCAGCTTTATGGCGCGCGCGCTGCGTTTTCTGTCGAGGCCCATATCGTCGATGATCACGGCGATCATGGGCCTGCCGAGAACCGGTCCAGAAATGGCGGCGAAACGCTGCCAGGCCGCTAAATCCTTTTCCGGTTCCAGCGCAGCTGGCGCCAGGGCGGATTTCGGAAGCGGCGTCGACGCAATTGGCTCAGGATATGATTCTATTCCTTGTGGAGTCACGATCGGCGCAGACCGTTTTAGCGACGGTTTTAGCGACGGTTTTGAAAATGCGGTTGCCGGCGATGAGGGTCGGGATAGGGGCTCTGTCGATTCGGGCCTCGGCGCCGGCCGATCGTCGAAACCCACGATAGAAACGATCAACAGGCCCAGGCAGGCGCCGCACGCTACAAGAATATATTCATATCCCCATTTTTTGACGACCCGGTCCAGCATCTGCTTCGGGCGCATCGCCGGCTTAGAGTTTCGACCAGTCGAGACGGAGCGCATTGCCCATCACCAATGCCGGATTCATCGGGCAAATATAGCTGGTCATAATCTTGGCCTCTAACCCTGATTTTCTGCTGCGACCCTACTCATCGCGGCCCTATCCTGTCGAGCACTATGACTGACCCATGACAAATGGTTGCGCAGGGCGCACTTTCCGCCGGTTCACCCCGCCTGCCTTTGCTTTCACGCGCCAGAGAGACCTGATATAAGATAAAGCTCCCTTTGTGAGAACGCCGCCAAGCCTTTGAAATGCTGCTCTTAATCGACAACTATGACAGCTTCACCTACAACCTTGTCCATTACCTGGGCGAGCTCGGGGCGACGACTGGGGTTTACCGAAACGACGCCCTCAGCGTCGATCAGGCGCTCGCCCTTGCACCGGAGGCAATTATCCTGTCGCCGGGCCCCTGCGATCCGGACAAGGCGGGTATCTGCCTCGACCTGGTCCGCCGCGCCAAGGACACCATCCCCATATTGGGGGTCTGCCTGGGCCATCAAGCCATTGGTCAGGCCTTCGGTGGTCGCATTATACGGGCGCCCCAGCCGATGCACGGCAAACCCAGCCGGATACGCCATAGCGGCACCGGCCTCTTTCGCGGTCTGGAAAATCCCTTCAACGCTATCCGCTATCATTCGCTGGTCGTCGACCGATCCAGCCTGCCGGACGAGATCGAAATAACAGCGGAAACCGATGACGGAATCATCATGGGGCTGTCGCACCGGGAGCTGCCTGTACATGGCGTCCAATTTCATCCAGAAAGTATCGATACGCAATTTGGGCACGACTTACTCAAGAATTTCCTCGAACTCATGCGCCAGCGGAGCACCATTGCATGAATGAAACTGTGGATCAGTTAAAACCGCTGCTCGGCAAGGTGGCCGACGGCAAGAGCCTGAGCGAAGAGGAAGCGGAGCGCGCTTTCGAAATCATCATGACTGGCAACGCGACGCCGTCTCAAATCGGCGCCTTCCTCATGGCGTTGCGGGTGCGCGGCGAAACGGTCGAGGAAATCACCGCGGCGGCCCGTATCATGCGCGCGAAGGCGACCCCTATTAAGGCGCCGGATAATGCCATGGACGTCGTGGGAACCGGTGGCGATGGCAGCGGATCGCTCAATGTTTCAACCGGCGCCGCCCTGGTTGTCGCCGGCTGCGGCATTCCCGTCGCAAAACATGGCAACCGGGCCTTGTCGTCGCGCGCCGGCGCCGCCGATGTCCTGACCGCGCTGGGCGTCAATATCGATTGCGATATGACCCTCATCGAGAAATCGATCCGCGAGGCCGGTATCGGCTTCATGATGGCGCCGCGGCATCACAGCGCCACGCGGCATGTCGCGGGTCCCCGCGTGGAACTGGCCACGCGGACCATCTTCAATATCCTCGGGCCTCTCTCCAACCCGGCGGGGGTCCGGCGCCTGCTGGTCGGCGTCTTCGCCCGCCAATGGGTTGAACCCCTGGCGCAGGTTCTCGGCAAGCTGGGCGCTGAAAAGGCGTGGGTTGTGCATGGCTCGGACGGGCTCGACGAATTGACGACCACCGGTCCTTCCACTGTCGCCGCGCTCGAAGGCGGCACGGTCAGAACGTTCGACGTTACGCCCGCCGACGCCGGGCTTCCCATCGCCAAAGCGGCGGACCTGCTGGGTGGTGACAGCGCCTACAACGCCAGGGCGATGACCGAAATGCTGTCGGGCGAACCGAGCGCCTTTCGCGACATCGTTATCTTTTCCGCGGCGGCGGCGCTCATCGTCGCCGACCGGGCATCCGATCTGAAGGAAGGCGCCGCCATCGCCGCCGGAGCGATCGACAGCGGCAAGGCCAGGAAAGCCCTGGAGACAATGGTCCGCGTCACCAATGAAGGCAAGTGAGCGGACAGCTATGGCAAATGCGCTGGACAACATCTGTGACGACAAACGCCGGCACATCGCGGAGCGTAAATCGTACCTGCCGATGAGCCAGTTGGTCGAGGACGCGGAGCGGGCGACGCCGCCGCGGTGTTTCGCGGCGGCGCTCCATGCCGCATCGGCGGACGGGTATGGGCTGATCGCGGAAATCAAGCGCGCATCGCCCAGCAAGGGCCTTATCCGGGACGATTTCGACCCCGCGTCACTGGCCCGCGCCTATCAGGCCGGCGGGGCGACGTGCCTTTCGGTGCTGACCGATATCCCTTATTTCCAGGGCGCCGATGATCATCTTCTGGCCGCCCGCGCCGCCGTCGATTTGCCCATTCTGCGCAAGGATTTCATGCTCGATCCTTACCAGATCGTCGAAGCAAGGGCGCTCGGCGCCGATTGTGTCCTTTTGATCATGGCGGCCCTCGAAGACGACATGGCGAGCGAGCTCGAAAAATTGGCCATGAGTTACGGCATGGATGTTCTGATCGAGGTACACGATGAACAGGAGCTGGACCGTGCGCTCCTCCTTCAATCGCGGCTGATCGGCATCAATAACCGAAACCTCAAGACCTTGAAGACCGATACCAACACGACAAAATTGCTCGCCGGCAAACTCCCGCCCGATCGCCTGCTGATTTGTGAAAGCGGTTTGAATTCCGCCGGGGATCTGGCGGACATGGCAAAATTCGGCGCACGGTGTTTTCTGATTGGAGAGGCCCTGATGCGGCAAGCGGATGTGGAGCAGGCGGTCGTCGATATCCTGGCTAATCCCGTACCGCCGGCAAAAAATCCGGCGATGGAGACGCAGCCATGAACAAACCCCGCCTCAGCCACATCGACGCGGACGGCAAGGCTGTCATGGTCGATGTATCCGACAAGGACATCACCGACCGGATCGCGACCGCGACGGGTTCGGTGATTATGGAACCGGAGACGCTCCGGCTGATCGAAGAGGGCGGCGTCAAAAAGGGCGATGTCCTGTCGGTCGCGCGGCTTGCCGGAATCATGGGGGCGAAAAAAACCCCGGACCTGATTCCGCTGTGCCATCCGCTGGCGCTCAATTCCATCGAAATTGAGCTGACGCTCGACACGGTTAGAAACGCCGTCGATATTTCCGCTACCTGCCGGGTCAAAGGCCGCACCGGGGTCGAAATGGAGGCCCTGACGGCCGTTTCCATCGCGGCGTTGACAATCTATGACATGTGCAAGGCGGTTGACCGAAGCATGCGTCTTACCGACATTCGCCTGATGGAAAAATCGGGCGGCCGGTCCGGCGATTTCCGTGCCGAGGAGTCCGGCCCATGATTTCCGTCGCCGAAGCCCGCGCCCGCATCAACGAGGCGATGCCCCTGATGCCGGCCGAACAGATCGCGCTGGCCGACGCCTTTGGCCGCGTGCTCGCGGAAGACCTGAGCGCCAGGCGAACCCAGCCGCCCCATGCGGTTTCCGCCATGGACGGCTACGCCGTGCGGGCGGCGGATGTCGCAACACTCCCTGCCCGGCTCAAGATCGTCGCCGAAATACCCGCCGGCCAATCCTTTGACGGCGCCATCGGCGCCGGCGAAGCCACCCGCATCTTTACCGGCGCCCCCGTCCCCAAGGGCGCCGACGCGATCGTTATTCAGGAAAATACCAAGCGCGACGGCGATGTTGTCCATATCATCGATGGCAAAGCTCCTGTCGGGCGGTATATCCGCCCGGCCGGCCTTGATTTTTCAGAAGGAGACACGCTTCTGAGATCCGGCCGCCGGTTGACCGCGCGCGATATCAGCCTGGCGGCCGGGATGAATATCCCCTGGCTCATGGTGCGCCGCAAACCGCGTATCGCCTTGCTGGCGACCGGTGACGAGGTGGTGATGCCTGGCGATCCCGTCGGCGACAACCAGATCGTCAGCTCCAATGGCCTCGCGCTACGCGCCTTCGTCATCGCCTGCGGCGCCGACCCGATCGATCTCGGGATCGCCCCCGATTCCAGAGATGCCCTGCGCGCCATGGCCGAAGGCGCGCGCGGCGCCGATATGCTGGTCACCACCGGCGGCGCGTCGGTCGGCGATCATGACCTGGTCCAGCAGGTACTCGGCCATATCGGGCTGGAAGTCGATTTCTGGCGCATCGCCATGCGCCCCGGCAAACCCCTGATGTTCGGCAATATAGAATCGACACGGATGCTTGGTTTGCCCGGAAATCCCGTTTCAGCCCTGGTCTGTGCAACCATTTTCCTCCGGCCGGCGATAAATGCCATGCTGGGGTCAAATAACCAGAGTGCCATGGAACAGCATGCCGTGCTGGCGGCTCCCCTGCCGGAAAACGATGAGCGGGAAGATTATCTTCGGGCAACATTGAGGATCGGTCATGACGGCTCCCGCCAGGCTACCCCCCTCGACAAGCAGGACAGTTCGGTCTTTTCCGGCTTGGCCCGGGCCGATTGCCTCATCGTTCGCGCCCCCTTCGCGCCCCCCGCCACAGCCGGTGATCCGATAAAAATTCTGCCCCTGGGCGGTGGCGCGTTAAGCATATGATTCGAATCCCCTGATATTGTCGCTTGACCTGGATTGAGAACTTTCATAGAACAACGGCGTGTTTATGTTTTGTTCTAATTTGATCCGATAATCGGGAACCAAGAGACAATGCTGACGAAAAAGCAACTTGAGCTGCTGCGCTATATCGACCGCGAAATGAAGAAGCGCGGCATCTCCCCCTCGTTCGACGAGATGAAGGAGGCCCTCGGTCTCAAGTCGAAATCCGGCATCCATCGATTGATCACGGGGCTCGAAGAACGCGGCTTTATTCGCCGCCTGCCGCACCGGGCCCGCGCGCTGGAAATACTGCGCCGGCCGGATGCCCTGCCTCCAATGGAAACACCCCAGCCGGGATTTTCCCCCAGTGTCATTGAGGGCGGCTATGACGGTGACGATGATGAGGCACAGGCGCCGAATTCGGCCAGCACGGTTGAATTGCCGCTCTTTGGGCGGATCGCCGCCGGAAACCCGATCGAGGCGATGCGCGACCCCAGCGAAACCTTCGGCGTTCCCGCCTCCCTGTTGGGACCGGGAGAACATTATGCGCTCGAAGTTCAAGGCGATTCTATGATCGAAGCCGGTATCTTCGACGGCGACATCGCTATCATCCAGCATACCGACAATGCCGACAACGGAACCATTGTCGTCGCCCTGGTAGATGACAACGAGGTGACCCTTAAAAGGTTGCGGCGCAAGAACAATTCCATCGCCCTCGAGCCGGCCAACGCGGCCTATGAAACCCGCATTTTCGGACCCGACCGGGTCGCCATACAGGGCCGCCTGCGGGCCCTCATCCGCCAGTATTGACGGCGCTTTATATCAAAGCTCTCGGAAATAGACCGTTGCGCCACGCTTCGAGACGGCCCGGAACTTGTCCGTGGGCCGCGCGAGGCGAGGCCCTGTGGGGGCCGGCGTTTCTCGGCATGAGCTGATTTTCATTAATTAACAGCGTATTATACCAAGTCCCGCTGATCACAACCGATGGGCCCATTCTCGGTGCCCGATTGACATGATTTTCCAT
>JAQBTY010000082.1 GCA_027624735.1 Pseudomonadota bacterium
ATCAGGACATCAGAGAATCAGACCACGCCGCATCCGTCCAGTGCAGACTTCGTCAACGGGCTGCTAAGAGTTCTTTATTTAACGATTTGTAGCAAAAATGATCTTCGTCAAATACGCGGTAGAGTCAATCCGTGGATTCCCGGAAAACCCGCTTGTTACTAATTTTTTACCATGGGTCCAAACATGAGGCTAATTTTGTAACGACGCACCGTCATTCAGGCAGGATCGGCGCGTCAGCGTCGAACCGTTGGCCGGCGCGAAGGCAAAAGGCCGGGGTCAGCCGCCGGTCGGTCTTGACGGTCACCTGTCCGTTATCGTGCAACTCCCAGTCGCCGGTCTCAAAGTTGAGCACCGAAATGTCGGCGGTTCGTCCCACCACTAGCGATCCCAGCTCGTCCTCCATACCCAGCATCATGGCGCAGTTGGACGTCACCATCGGGACGATGTCTTCCAGCGATACCCCCATCGCCAGCAGTTCGGTCATGGCATGACACAGGCTGAATTTGGCCTGGCCGGCAAACATATGCATTTCATCATCGGGATGATCGTCGGGGGTGCCGGCTTCGGGGGGGACATGCGTGTTATAGCCATGCATATCGGCGCCCACCGTGGTTGGCAGTACACCGGCATCGAGCACGCGGCGCGCCATGTCGAAGCTGAAATGCGACCCGTGTCCGATATCGATCAGCACGCCCTTGTCGATGGCTTCACGGACGATCGGATGAAGTTTTCCTTCCTTGTTCACGAATCCGCCGGGGTGGCGTGTAAACGGATGGGCCAGGATGTCGCCCTTGTCCAGCAGCGCGACGATTTCCGGCAGCTCCTTGTCCATGTCGATCTCGTCATCCCCTTCGGTCGGCCATAATTGACCAAGATGGATATAAACCGGCAGCCCCGACTCGTGAGACGCCTGCTTGGCGAGTTTAAGTGTCTCCAGTCCCCAGCGGGATATGCCGCCGGGTTCCGCATGGGCCTTGATGCCTTTGACGATATCCTTGTTGGCGTCCGCCGCTCGCACACAAGCGTCCACGTCGATACCGCCGGGACCATAAAGATAGGGGTAGTAATGCCCTTCGAGCCCGCCCACCGTGTAAATCGATATATAGGCAAGCACCTTGCTTGTGGCTGGTTCGACGATGAATTTACGGAAACCCGGGAACGTCATGCAGCTCGCGCCGCCCAGATCGACCACCGTGGTGACGCCCGATCTTACGCCGACCAGGTCGGGATTGAGCCCGAACCGGCCGCTGACATATTCATAGACGTGAGCGTGGGTGTCGATCATGCCCGGCATGACAAGCTGGCCCGCGGCATCGATCGCAGACGATCCATTGGCCAGCCCTTCGCCGATGGCGGCGATTTTGCCATCACGTATGGCGACATCCTGGATGCCATCCAATCCGGTAGCCGGGTCTATGACGCGGCCGCCTTTGATTACGAGGTCAAACTGTTCTGTCATATGCGCTTCCTATCCGGATGACATTTCACTATCAGGTGCTGATAATGGTCCTCCTGAAACCCGCGATCAACCCGCAGAGTGCCTCTATGAGACCAGTGCTATCAGGCGGTGTCGGC
The DNA here is from genome assembly GCA_027624735.1 of Pseudomonadota bacterium. Lineage (GTDB taxonomy): Bacteria > Pseudomonadota > Alphaproteobacteria > MPNO01 > UBA2964 > JAQBTY01. Next base: position 1,576 of record JAQBTY010000082.1, read on the forward strand.
CAATCGGTCCGGCGCAAGGAAGATAACCGGTTCCTGCGGGGGCAGGGAGAGTTCGTCGCCGACATAAAACGATTCGGCATGCGGGAGGTCGCGTTTCTGCGCAGCCCCATCGCCCATGGCCGTATCAAGAACGTCACGAAACCCCCAGGAAGGTCAGGCGACGTTTACGTCGCTTCCGACCTCGATGGTGTCTCGCCGATCCGCGCCGATTCCGCTTTGCCCGGATTCAAATCGTCCGTTCAGCCGGTGCTGGCGTTCGACAAGGTGCGTTATGTGGGAGAAATCATCGCCGCCTGTGTCGCCCCGACGCGGGCCGAGGCGGAAGATCTGGTTGAAGCCGTCGAGGTCGATCTCGATGAATTGCCGGTTGTCTCCGACATGCTGCAGGCACGTGCGCCGGACGCGGCGTTGCTACACGACCACTGGGGCGACAATGTATTCCTCGAGACGTTCGTCGAAGGCGAAGCCGATATCGAGGCGCTGAAAGCTTCGGCTGCGGCCTCTGTCAGCCGGACATTCCGTACCGCGCGGCAATCCATGGCGCCCATCGAGGGCCGCGGCGTCGTCGCGGAATGGGACCGGCGGCTCGAGCTTCTGACGCTGACATCGGCGACGCAAATGCCCCATATCGTGCGCTCCGGTCTCGCCGAATGTCTCCGGCTCGACGAAGGCCAGGTGCGGGTTATCGCGCCCGATGTGGGGGGCGGGTTCGGCTATAAGGGAATCCTGCTTGCCGAAGAGGTCGCGCTGGCCTGGATCGCGATCAGGACCGGCCAGCCGGTATGCTGGATCGAGGACCGGCGCGAGCAGTTGGCGGCCAACGCCAATTGCCGCGAACATCATTATGAGATCACCGCCTATGCCAGCGCCGACGGAAAGCTGCTCGCCGTTGAGTGCGAAGCGACGGTTGATGCGGGTGCCTACTCCGCCTATCCGTTCTCCGCCTGTCTCGAAGCCGCCCAGGTGGCGAGCATCCTGCCGGGTCCTTACGACTTTCCCGGATTTCGCTGCCGCACCTGGTCGTCCGCCACCAACAAGCCGCCGATCCTGCCCTATCGTGGCGTGGCACGGACCGGCGTGTGTTTCGCGCTGGAAACCCTGCTCGATCCGCTGGCCCGTAAGATCGGGATCGAACCGCATGAGTTCCGTCTGCGCAATCTGGCCGGGCCGGAGCGGATGCCGTTCGAAAACGTCACCAAAAAGCACTTCGATTCCGGCGACTACCCGCAATGTCTCCGGCGCGCCGTCGATGCCATCGATGTGGAATCCGTGCGGCAAAGACAGGGAACGGGCAAGGCCGGGGGCAAACGTATCGGCGTCGGGTTCTCTATCTTTTGCGAGCAGGCGGCGCATGGGACGTCGGTTTATGCCGGCTGGGGTATCCCCATGGTGCCGGGATTTGAACAGGCATCTCTGCGCATGACGCCCGATGGAGGGCTCGAAGTGCGGGTCGGCGTTCATTCCCATGGCCAGAGCCTGGAAACCACCCTGGCGCAGGTGGCCCATGAGATTCTCGGAATCGATGTGGCGGCGGTGAAGGTGGTTCATGGCGACACCGCCTATACCCCCTATTCCACCGGCACCTGGGGGTCGCGCTGCGCCGTGATGGCGGGTGGCGCCGTGGCGGCGGCGTGCGAAACACTGGCGGCGCGGATCACCGCCATCGGCGCGCATCTTTTGCAAAGCGACGAAGGATCGGTGACCCTGGCGGATGGCGAGGTGCGTGGCCCCAGCGGCGCCGTGTCGGTCGCCGATATCGCGCGTACCTGGTACCGCCGGCCGCAAGATTTGCCCGCCGAGGTCGCGCCGGCGGGGTTGGAGGTCACCGAGGGCTATAAGCCGGTGCGGGACAGCGGTACTTTTTCCTACGCCGCTCACGCCTGCATCGTCGCGGTCGATACGGAAATTGGCGATGTCGAAATACTGGACTACGTGATCGTCGAAGACGGCGGCGTGCTGATCAACCCCATGGTGGTCGAGGGCCAGGTGTTTGGCGGCATGGCGCAGGGGCTCGGCACCGCGCTCTATGAGGAAATGATCTATGACAGCAACGGCCAGCCGCTGGCCACCACGCTGGGTGATTATCTGTTGCCGAGCGCGGCGGAAATGCCGACGATCCGCCTCCACCACATGGAAACCCCTTCCCCCTACACACGGTTCGGTCAGAAGGGGATCGGGGAAGGCGGCGCGATCGGTCCGCCGGCGGCCATCGCCAACGCGGTCAATGACGCGTTGAAGGATATCGGGGTGGTGGTCGACCGGTTGCCCATATCGCCGGCGCGCTTGTTCGACCTCATTCGCAACGCGGAAGGTGTACGATGAACACAGCCGATACAGTGGCTATCAAAAAACTACTCGCGGTAGTGCCAGCCTGGAACCGGGTAACAACCGCCGCCGAAGCCATCGGGTTGTCCGGCCGAACGCTCCTGCATTGCGGACCGCCCGCCGATCCGCCGAACGATCTGGTCATTCCAATCCTGAATTCAGCCGCGGTCGCCTGTGTCTATGAAGGATGGGCGAAGACGCTGGAAGAGGCGACCGAGCTAATTGCGTCGGGCGGGGTGGCGTTTATCGCCGCGCAGGACCGCAATGTGGCGACCCCCATGGCAGCAGTGGTCTCGCCGTCCATGAAGCTCCTGGAATTTGTCGATCTGAACGAACCCACACGCCGGGCCTGGGCGCCGCTCAACGGGGGTGGCACTGGCGCCGATCCGGTGCCCCGCTATGGCCGCAAGTCGCAGGCAGCGCTCGACTTTCTGCGCTATCTGAATGACAGAGTGGGCGAGGCGATCTCACCTGCGACGACCGACCCCATCCCGTGGCTCCCCATCATCGATGAGGCGCTGACACTGGGAGATGATGGCCATTTGCGTCATGTGGAGGCCAATAAAATCCTGGTCGGTATATTGCGCGAGCGGCTGGGCGGCGGCTTCGCCGGATCGGACACCGATGCGTTTGTCGAAAAATGGCCTTTCTTCCATCTCAACTACTGGATGGCGGCTTCCAAGCTTATCCTGTCGGCGGCGGCCGGGACGAAAGACAGCGCCATCATCACCGCCTTTGGCGGCAACGGAAATAAATTCGGCCTGCAGATCGCCGGCCTGCCCGGGCGCTGGTTCACGGTGCAGGCTACGCCCCCCATCGGTAAAATTCGCGAACCCCATTCGATAGAGACAATCGTCGGCGCCTTCGGCGACAGTGCCGTGGCAGAAGGGCTGGGGCTCGGAGCGCTGGCGCAATCCTACTGCCCCGACATGCAGGCGATGCACAAGGACTTCAATCCCGATGATCTCCTCGATTTGCCGGCAATATTATTGATGGCGGTGCATCCCGGTCTGCCAAAATCCCAGGCAAGAGTGGGCCTGTCGGCCCGTGCCGTAGCGGAAAACGAGGCCACCCCGGTGCTGGAACTTGGCATCGCCGACAAGGCCGGTATCGACGGCGGCTTGGGCGTCGGCCTGTATCGCCCGCCGATGGCGCCGTTTGCCGACGCTTGCGCGGCGCTGGATTGAATTCTGGTGGCCTTCGCGCCCCCCTGACAGGGCCGGCGATGTCCGGTACTCTGCGTGACCAATAGAACAGATAAATAAACAGAGGGTGGGATGACCGACCAGAGCCTGCGTGGTTTTCTTGACATGGTGGAAAAGGATTTTCCCGCCGATTTTGTGCGTATCAAAGGCCCGGTGCGGCGGGAGCTCGACATTACCTCGACCGTGTTCGAGTTCGAACGCAACGGCAAAAGCCCGGTTGTGATGTTTGAGAACGTGGAAGGGTTCGACAATCCAGTTGTAACCAACGTGTCCGGCAACCGCCGGCTGCTGGCGGCGGCGGTGGGGGTTGCGCCCGACGATCTGCCGTTGGCCTATCGCGAACGCTGTCAGAACTACACACCGGTGGAGCTGGTGGGCGACGCGCCGTGGCAGGAATTGGTGCTGGAAGGCGATGACGTGGATCTGACGAAACTGCCCATCCCATTGCACTTTCAGGTGGATGCCGCGCCCTATATCACCGCCGGTCAGATCACCGCGCGTGATCCTGAAACCGGTGTCGATACCGTGGGTTTTCACCGGCTTATGCTCAAGGGCAAGAACAGGCTGGGGTTGTCGCTCCATTCACGCCGCCGCATGTATGAATTCCATCGCCGGGCCGAGGCGCGCGGTGAGGCGCTGCCGGCGACCATCGTGATCGGCATTCATCCGATCCATTATATGGGATCGATGGCCTATCACTATCCGCCGAACGTCCGAAAATACGAGATCATCGGCGCCTTGTTTGGCGAGCCCTATCGTGTCGCAAGATGCCGCACCGCCGATCTGGAAGTGCCGTACGGCGCCGAGATTGTGATCGAAGGCGAGATCCTGGCGGAAACCCGGGAACCCGAGGGCCCGTTCGGCGAGTTCACCGGCTACGCGTCCTACCGCTCCACCGAAAACGTGTTTGTCGCCAAGCGCATTCAGATGCGCAAGGACGCCATCTTCCACAGCGTCGCCTCGGGCACGGCGGGGGATCACATTCTGGTGTCGTCCATCAGCCGCGAGGCGGAGATTCTCAACGCGCTGCGCCGTAATCTGCCCAATGTGACCGCGGTTCACGTACCGCTTTGTACAGTGGGGGCGCTGATGGCCATCATCCAGATGAAAAAGACGGCGGAAGGCCAGCCCAAGCAGGCCATCATGGCGGCGCTGGGGACCGAGTTTTATGTGAAAACCATCGTGGTGGTGGATGAAGACGTCGATATTTTCAATTTGTCCGATGTAATGTGGGCGGTCAGCACCCGCGCGCGCGCGGACAAGGACATCACGCTGATCCATGGCGCCATGGGGGCGATCCTCGACCCCACGTCGGATCCGGTCGATCACACGCTCACCAAGGTCGGCATCGACGCCACCAAGCCCACCGGCCGCGATTTCGCCGAACGGCTGACCATCGCCGACGAGCAGCGTAGCCGGGTTCAGCAATTGCTCAAGAGCGCCGGCGTTACTTTTTAATCCGAGACAGCGATGGCGGACAAAAACGGGCTATTCTGGTCGCATCACTGGATTACGGCGGCCCCGCGCTATAAAGTCCGCCGCAATCAGGAGCAGGAAAAACAGAATGGCCCAAACAGGGTTTCGCGAATTTTTGAACGATCTGGATCGGGCCGGGCAGCTTAAGAAGATTACCAAACCGGTGGACCCGCGGCAGATGTCGGCGCTCGGTTCTCAATCGCCGACCGCGACCCTGTTTGAGACCATCGAGGGCTATCCCGAGTGGCGCGTAGCCACCGGGCTGGTGTCGTCCCGTGCACGTCTGGCCATCGCCATGGGCTGTGCTGAAAATCGTATCGCCTTCGAGTTCGAGAAAAAATCCGCCAATCCCATCGACCCAGTTACTGTCGATAGCGCGCCTTGCCAGGAAGTAGTGATGCAGGGCGAAGAGGTCGATTTGACGTCTATTCCGATCCCGCTGATGCATCTGTTCGACGGCGGACCCTATATTTCCGGGACTTTCGCGGTATCTCGGGATGCGGAATACGGATCGAATGCGGGTTCCTACCGACTGATGTATCGGACTCCGACGGAAACCGGGATCGATCTGGTATCGCCGTCCGACATGCGGTTTTATTACCAACGCGCCCTCGATAGGGGAGAATCCCTGCCTATCGCCATCGCGGTCGGTGTTCATCCGCTCGACATGCTGGCGGCCAGTTACAAAGCCCCCATCGACACAAGTGAGTTGGCGCTGGCCGGCGGGCTGCGGGGCGAAGCGCTGGAGATGGTCAAATGCAAGACGGTGGATCTTGAGGTGCCGGCGCAGGCCGAGCTGGTGCTGGAAGGAGAGCTTCTGCCCATCGGCTGGACCGCCGATGAAGGGCCTTTTGGTGAATTCAGCCAGATATCGGGCGATGTGAAATGGAATCCGATTTTCAGAGTGAGCTGTATTACGCGCCGCAAGGACCCCATCTTCTACATGTTGCAGATGCCGTGGGAAAACGATTGGCTGGCCGCGCCGGTGACGGAGGCCGCCGGGCTTCAGGCGCTCAGGGTCGCGAGCGTACAGGCGGTCGATATTCTGGCGCCGGTGGGCGCCTGCGGATACTGGGCGCTGGTGGCCTCGATCAAGAAGCGTCCGGGCGAAGGCAAGAACGCGGTGGCGGCGCTCCTGTCGGTGGCCGAGGTCAAACATGTGATCGTCACCGATGACGATATCAATATTCATGACCCCGACGAGCTTGACTGGGCTGTCGCCTTCCGGGTTCAGGCCGATAAGGATGCGATCATCATATCGGGTGCGCGCGCCAAACACATCGATCCCAGCGTGAAATCATGGGAACTGGGTAAGGGCGGGCTGCCGACCACGGCGAAGCTCGGCATCGATGCGACCATTCCCGAAGGGGTGCCGCGATCGATGTACCGGCGAATCAAGAACTATGCAAAAGACCGGGTGCGGCTGGAGGATTTCGAATGAGCCCGCTGGCAACCACCTTACGGGACACATTGCAAAACGAAACCAAACAGTTCGACGAGATGGTGGATCTGCATCTGGATGTGCCGTGGCGTGATTTCCTGCGTGCCTGGGGTGAATTGCGCATGGCCGATGTTCTTAAACGTGATGAGGCGGGCGCCTATTATATTGGAGGGGCGGACTGACCGCATGGCGGAAAAGGATAAGATCGCTGAGCTTCTTGAGTCGACTGTGGTCGTGATCAATGTGGGACTCGAGGGCTTTGCTTCCGATTTACGGGCGCAAGGCATAGAGGTGGTGCAGGTTGAGTGGGTTCCGCCGGCGGGCGGCAACCCCAAGCTCGCCGCCCTTCTCTCCAAGCTTGGTCGCTAAGGGAAACGCTGCGCCGCAATGGAAAAAATAGAGCAAGCCAATCAGGAAGCGGTCCGGCGCATGCTGGCTGCTGATCCGGTTTTGGTCGATGTGATCCCGGCATCCGATGCCATTCCCGATCTTGGCGATCGCATGATCCTTCATGCCGGTCCGCCCATCGAGTGGGGGCGGATGTGCGGGCCTATGCGGGGCGCCATCGCTGGTATCGCGGTTTTTGAAGGCTGGGCGTCTGACCTTGAAGAAGCCGAGACCATGGCGGCGGAAGGCGCCTTCCGCTTCGCGCCCAACCATGATTATGACGCGGTCGGGCCGATGACCGGCCTGACGACCAAAAGTCAGCCGCTGATGGTGGTGGAAAACCGCGCCTTTGGAAACCGATCCTACTGCGCCATCAATGAAGGGCTTGACAAGGTCATGCGGTTCGGTGGCAACGATGCGGAGGTCCTGGCGCGGCTCGCCTGGCTGCGTGACGTGCTTGGCCCGGCGATGGGGGCCGCGTTGCGCGATTTGGGCGGGATCGAGCTCAAGCCGCTGATCGCGCGCGGGCTTTCCATGGGCGATGAAATGCATCAGCGCAATGTCGCCTGCTCCGGGCTTGTCTTGCGGGCGCTGGCGCCGGCGATGGCGAAGACATCGCGGGACCCCGGCCTGCTCGCCGAGGCGCTCGGATTTATCGGCGCCAACGATCAGTTCCACCTCAATATCGCCATGGCCATGGGCAAGGCAATCATGGACCCGGTACGCAATATTGACGCGTCCACGGTGGTGACCGCTATGTCGCGCAATGGCACCGATTTTGGCATCCGCGTCAGTGGCACGGGTGATCGCTGGTTTATCGCGCCGGTGGAAATGCCCCAGGGTCTCTATTTCGCGGGGTTTACGGAAGACGACGCCAATCCCGACATGGGCGATTCCACCATCGTCGAAACCATCGGGCTCGGCGGATTCGCCATGGGTGCGGCGCCTGCCGTCGCGGGGTTTGTCGGGGCCGGTTCGGCCGCCGATGCCGCGATCTTCACCCGTACCATGAGCGAGATCGTCGTGGGTGAAAATCCCGAATGGACCATTCCGGCTCTCGATTATCTTGGTGTTCCCACCGGGATCGATATACGGCTGGTTGTCGAAACCGGCATCGCGCCGACCATCAACACCGGCATCGCGCATCGCGAGCCTGGCATCGGCCAGGTGGGTGCCGGCATCGTGCGCGCGCCCATGGCGTGCTTCGAACAGGCGCTGGTCGGCATTGCGGAAGAGTTGGGGATCGCATGACCGCCACAATTATCAATCGGGTGCGTAGCGGGTTCTATATGGATTCGGTGGCGCTGATGCGTTTCTCCCGAACGATTGTCGAGCTGGATGGTGTCGAGGATGCTGCCCTCATGATGGGAACGCCAGCCAATCGGGATATACTGGAGAATGCGGGGCTCCTGTCGCCCGAAGGAGCGGCGGCAGCACCCGGCGATCTGGTCATTGCTGTTCGCGCGGCGAGCCAGACCGCGTGCGACGAGGCGCTGGCGGCGATCGATCATCTGCTGGCGCGGCCGGCGCGACCGGCCGGTCTGGGAGCCATTTGGGCGCCGCGGACCCTTCGCGCGGCGGTGCAGGCGACCCCTGCCGCCAATTTGGCCGTGATTTCCGTTCCAGGAGATTTTGCCGCCGCCGAGGCCCGCAAGGCGTTGCGCCGCGGGCTTCATGTGATGGTCTTCAGCGACAACGTGTCTATCGAGGATGAAATCGCGCTCAAGAACGAGGCGAAAGAACGCGGACTTCTGATGATGGGACCGGATTGCGGCACGGCGATCCTCAACGGCGTTCCCATCGCGTTTGCCAACAATGTACGGCCCGGTGGTATCGGGATCGTCGGGGCGTCAGGCACCGGCATTCAGGAGGTCTCCTGCCTGATATCCCGCAGGGGCAGCGGTATCTCTCACGCCATCGGCGTTGGCGGGCGCGATCTGAGCGTCAGGGTGGGCGGCATCTCGACGCTTATGGCGATGGATGCCCTGGATGCGGATCCCGCCACGGACCATATCGTGGTAATTTCCAAACCGCCGGCGGCGGATGTCGCGGCGGCGGTGATCGAGCGGGCCGAACGGTGCACCAAGCCCGTCACCATCTGTTTTATTGGCGATGGCGCGAGACCCAATGCCGGGAATGTCACCTATACAAATACCTTGAAAGGAGCCGCTGAAGCTGCCCGTGGCGGCAAAGCCTTTGGATTCTTTTCGTTTGTTGCACCGCCGCTTCCGCCGGGTGGCCATCTTGTCCGGGGCTTGTATTCCGGTGGGACACTGGCGGCCGAAGCGCAGACCGTTTTTTTACAGAGTGACGTCCCGGTGGCGTCGAATGCCCCCGTGCCCGGCGCCATGTCCGTTTCAGACAATATCGACGCCCATGTCTTTCTCGATCTCGGCGATGATGAGTATACGCGGGGACGGCCGCATCCCATGATTGAACCTGCCGTCCGGGAGAAACCTCTACAGGAAGCGTTAAGCGACCCATCCGTTGGGGTTCTGCTTGTTGACGTGGTCATTGGTCATGGCGCCCATGCCGATCCGGCTGGAGAATTGGTCAATATGCTGCGCGCCATGGCGAGCAAACTGATGCCGGTGATTATTGCGTCGGTCACCGGGACCGACGAGGATCCGCAGTGCTATTCCGCCCAGGTGGCGATCTTGCGCGAGGCGGGCATTATCGTTGCGCCATCGAACGCCGATGCCGCCCTGGCCGCAATGAATTTGCTGGGTGTCTCGGGCTGAAGGAGAAATGCCATGAGTACGGTTGACCCCATCCCCAGGCGTTCTCTCGTTGCCATTGGTGGCAACGCCACTCATCCCGAAAACATCAAGGGTACGGCAGAGGAGCAGAAAGCGATCGCGGCTCAAACGGCACAGGCGCTGCTGCCGCTGGCTTTGTCCGACAATGAACTGATCATTACCCATGGCAACGGTCCCGTGGTCGGCAAAATTCTGATGCGTCAGATCCTCACCGGTGATCGCATCGCGCCAATGCCGCTGGATATATGCGTCGCCCACAGCCAGGGCGGCATCGCCTATCTGCTGATGCAGGCCATCGAAAACGCCTTGCGGGAAGCCGGCAGCGACCGCCATGTTGCCAGCCTGCTGAGCCAGGTAGAGGTGGATCCCGACGATCCCGCCTTTCAGAACCCCACCAAACCGATCGGTCCTTTTTTTTCGGAGGACGAGGCCCGCAGGATCAGCGCGGATATAGGCTGGCTGATGAAAGAGGATTCCGGGCGGGGATGGCGCCATGTGGTGCCATCCCCGCTGCCCCAACATTATTGCGACATATCGCTGGTCGAGCAGCTTGCCCGAAGTGGGTCGGTCGTTATCGCGGGCGGCGGTGGCGGGATTCCGGTGGTGCGCGGCCCGCTGGGCGTTCGCCACGGCGTTTCGGCGGTAATCGATAAGGATCTGACATCGGCGCTCATGGCCAATGTGATGGGCATCGAGCTGATGATGATCCTGACCGCAACGCCCAAAGTCGCCATCAATTTCGGCACGCCGCAACAAAAATATCTCGATCGGGTGACGCTTAGCGAAATCCAGGCGCTGCAAAGGGCCGGCCATTTTCCGCCTGGCAGTATGGGGCCGAAGATCGACGCCGCCATCCGGTTTTTGAAGAACGGCGGCAAGCACGTGATTATCGGCGATTTGAACCAGGCCATGGAGGCGGTTGGAGGCAAAGCCGGCACCCATATCGTTTGCGACGATGCCTGACGGCTGTCGTGGCGGCGATCTCGTCCTTGTCCAGGGCGGCAGGCAGGCGCTCGATATTCTAACGGCGAATGATGCGGGTCGCGTCGCCGCGTTGTTCGAGCACAGTTTCTATATCGCCTTTGATAAAAAGTGGGTCTGTCTGGGCGCCGGCTGTTTGCCCATGGGACCGCTGAATGTGAGAACCTCAGCGCCAGATGGCGTGGTCTGGGCATCCTGCGGGCTGCATATCGATGAACCGGTCCTGTCATCGTCTGGTAGCCTCTGGGTCGGTCAGGCGCTTGAATTCAGCGTCGGCGATGTCGTCCCCTGGACGCCGCCCGCGCCGCCGCCCTGGACCGCCCTGACCGTGAAAGCCGGTCTCGACGGTCTCAACCGCCTGGTTGTGATGGCCGCCGACGAGGGGCTGGCCGGTTTCGTTCTGGGCGACCCGGCGCGCGTCGCGCGAAACAGGGTCACTGCCGCGGCACGGCAGCCTATCGACGTTCTGTCTCGGGCCGTTGAATGCGCCTTCAGGGAACTGCCGCTTAAAATATCGGATACTGAAGAAGCCGTGATCGATTTGTTAGGGCTTGGGCCCGGTCTCACACCGTCCGGTGACGATTTTCTGGGCGGCATGCTGATTGCCCTCGCAATCCTGCCAGTGCCGACACTGCGCGCGCATTTGCAGGATGTTATCGAGGGCCAGGCCCGACAACGTACCAACGCGGTCAGCTTCGCCCACCTCCGCGCAGCCGGTTCGGGAGAGGGGCACGAAGCGCTGCATGAAATTTTCAACAGCCTGTTGGGAGGCAAGATGTCCGCACTGCCCGTTCATGTTGGTGCAATCAACACTATCGGCCATTCGTCCGGCTGGGATGCGCTGGCCGGTATGTGTGTAACACTGCGCGCCTATCTGGCTGCTCAAAGGGTGGCTGTCCCGATCCACGCCTGACATTCGGCTTCCATGGACTCATTGTTATGCAGCGCCTAAGCTTCCAACTCTCACGCATGTCCGAGGTTGGAACAACGGCAGGAGGCTACGACATGGCGACTACACGCAAGACGGCGACGCGAAAACGGGAACCGCAAGCCAAGGTGCTGAAATACCAGATGCCGGACGCGTCGGCGATCCAGGGCAAGGCGCTGGTCCGGCTCGCGCAGTCGAGCATTATGTTTTCCGCCATTCAGATTATCGAAGACGGCGGTGACAATAACCTGCATTCCCATGCCGCCATGGACGGGCTGTGGTTCGTGCTTTCCGGACAGGCACGGTTCTACGGTACCAAAGAGAACGTGATGATCGCCGAGCTTGGCCCCCACCAGGCTATCTTTATTCCGCGGGACTTTCCTTACTGGTTCGAAAAGATCGGCAACGAGCGCCTCGAATTGCTGCAAGTGGAAGCGATCGACCGCACCGTGAAAAATACCCGCACTGACTACACGGAGCAAAAGCAGTCGGCGGCTGACGTGCACATGTTCGACATCGACGGTACGCTCATGACAACTGGAATCTTCAGCCCCGGTCTCGACGAAGACGAGTGAGCGCGAAGTTTTAGTCTGATATTATCGGCATTACGCTGTGTATAATACCAAGTCTCGCGGAGTGAGACTCACAAAGGGGATTTCTGAATCGGTCTATTTGTGATTCAAGA
>JAQBTY010000083.1 GCA_027624735.1 Pseudomonadota bacterium
TGGCGGCCTTACCGTTGACTCAGATGCCCGGACTTACTGACCGGTGGCTACCTTTACGCGTTTGACCAGCGCGGGAGAGGCGTTGATGATCTTGTTCACAAACGCCGTTGTCTCCTGCCAACTGCGCGGCCGAAGCGGCAGGCCGCGTTTCTTGGCGTCGGAGAGGAAGGCCGGATCCTTCAACGTGGAGGCCAGGGCCGTCCGTAGCGCGGCAACCCGGTCTTTCGGTACATTCGGACCCACCGCGAACGCGCGCGAAATAACCGTCCCCGCGGCAATGAAGTCGACTATGGGCTTGTCCTTGGCGTTCACCAGTTCCAGGAGTGTAGGAACGTCCTTAATCTCCGGAATTCGCTCGAGACCGAAATTGACCAGGATATTGACCGACTTGTCCCGCAGCCATTGCGGCTTGGTCGCGCTCAGATTGCCCCACGACGCCGCCCATCCGGCGGTTTCTCCCTGCTGCATGGCGAGATTGTTCTTCGAGCCACCGCGATAGCCGGTCACGATTCTCATCTTGGTGCCGAGCGTGGTGTTGGCGAGGTGGAGCCATTGGTACGTCAGATGGTTCTTGGCGAACGCACTCATGACGACCTGTTTGTTTTTCAGCTCGGCGAGTGTCTTGACAGGGGCGGTGTGCCACACCGTCAAAAGCTGGTTGATGGCGCTGAAGGCGCCGAGCCACTGGAATTTCTCGGACTTGTATTTTATGCCCTTTGGCTTGAGCCGTTGAGCCAGCGGCAGCGCATGGGACATGAGCAACTGCTTGCCGTCCTGCGCGGCGACCGTATACAGGTAATTTCCTGCCTTGGTGCCGCCGGCGCCCGGCATGAAGGCCGGGACGATGGTCGGGTTGCCCGGTATGTATTTGGGCATATGGGCGATGAACACCTGGGCGTAGACCTGGAAGCTGCCGCCGGGGCCGGTTCCCATGGTCATCGTCAATTGCTTGCCCTTATAGAAGTCAGCGACGTCGTCGGCGGTGGCGGGTGCGGCCAGAATCGATGCGCCCAATATGCCCAACAGGACGGGCCGTAATTTGCTGTTTGAAATTGTCATAAATCTCTCCCTTAAATCTGTTTCGAGTGCGCCCGAAAGACGTGCTAAATCACCGCCTTGATTTTATAGCTATTTGGCTAAGCGTCATCGCGGGTTGATGGTTTCACAGCGCAACCGATATTTCAACTGTGCGGCCTCTTGAAATAATCAAATCGCATATTGAGCGGCGCCGGCCGTCAGCTATGCCGGGGACGACGGAGGCACCGCTTGCCTGGTTATGTGAGGGATGCAAAAATCAGGGGAGAAGACGGGCGATATTTTTCGGACAGGGGAGAACGGGTTTTGACGAGTTTTGTGCTTGTACATGGCGCCTGGTGCGGCGGCTGGGTTTGGCGTGACGTCGCCGACATATTGCGGGCTGCCGGCCACGACGTTTTCACGCCGACCCTCTCCGGCATGGGCGAGCGCGCTCATCTCCTGACCGGTGATATTGATCTCGGGACCCACATTCAGGACATCGTCAATGTTATCGAGTACGAGCGCCTGCGCGATGTCGCACTGGTGGCGCATAGCTATGGCGGCATGGTGACTACCGGCGTCGCCGACCGGATTACCGACAAGATCGACGCCCTGATTTATCTCGATGCCGCGCTTCCCGAAGACGGGCAGGTGATGCTCGATAATGTCTCCGCCGAGAGACGCGCGACGGTTATCCAGCTGGCCAAGGATGAAGGCGGTGGAATCGGTATTCCCTCGTCACTTTTGCTGGATACTGGAATAGAAGACCCGGAACAACGGGAGGCATTCCTCGCTCGGACTTGCCCCCATCCGCTAGCCGCACAGTTGGATCCCATCCATCTGGAAGGTAATTTCAAACGGATTCGTCGCAAGGCCTATATCCTTGCCGCTATAAGCAATTCGCATCATTTCCGTGGCTATATGGAATGGGCCCAGTCAGAGCCTGGCTGGGTCGGCGAGGAAATTCAAAGCCTTCATTTTCCAATGGCCACCATGCCGAAGGAGACCGCCGATATGCTCATGCGTCTGTCAGTCTAATGGCCCGGGTATCTTACATCGATGGGACCGATGATTCCGAAATGGCTGAGTTGGTCGACAAAATCCGGAGCGGCCGCCGCGGATCGCTGATCAATGTCTATAAGCTGTTGCTGCACAGCCCGCCCTTGGCGGAAAGCTGGTTCGATCACCTCAACCAGGTGCGTTGGGGAACCCAGCTATCGGGCCGGCTGCGGGAGATCGTCATCATCCGCATCGGGTACCTCAACAAGGTCGCCTACGTGCTGAACCAGCATGTTCCCAAGCTCGCCGAAGCAGAGGGTTTGTCTGTGGCGGAATGCGACGCGCTGGTGGATTGGCAGGACAGCGATTTTTTCAGCGCCGACGAACGCGCCGCCCTTGCCTTTGCCGACGCCATGACCCGCAATGTGGCCGTTCCCGATGATGTGTTCGATGCCTTGCGAGGTTTTTATGATGAGCGCCGCATCGTGGAACTGGCGATCCTGATCGGCACCTATAACATGCAAAACCGCGTGCTGGCCGCTCTACAGATAGATCTGGAGCCGAAATGAAATAAGGGGTGCGTGCCGTTGACCCCACCTCACCCCAACCCTCTCCCCCCCAATGGGGCGGAGAGGGAGTCTTTTCCGGAGTCCCCCTCCGCCCTTCAGGGGGGAGGGGTTAGGGGAGGTGGGTCTTGGCCGCAGCTTTCTGTTTAACTTCAGCAGGAATTACCGCAGTCCGAGATAGGTATCCGAATCGAACACATCGACCTGGATGGTTTCGAGACGGGCCTTCTCGGCGCCCAGCAGCTGGTCTTTCTCTTCGCGGGTGATGGCGCCGGCCTCTATCGCCTTGTCCAGGCTGCCATTGAGATCGGTGCCGTGCTTGCCGGTCAGTGCGCTTTCACGGAATTTGGTTTTAATCGGCTGAGCCTCGTTGATCTTCCGCAGTGTTGCTTCCAGCCGTCCAAGACCTTCTTCCTGGGCCGGCGGGATATAGATATCGGACGTCAGATGGTCGCGCAGCGCGCCGCCGCTCAAAATGGCCGCGGCGACGGTGCTGGACAGGCGGTCACTGGGCGCCCGCATGCGGCCGGCGAAGCCAAACACGATCCAGCCGAGGGTCGCCGACAGGAAGCGGTTGGGCAGATTGTCGAGCACGCCGCGCAGGGCCGTGTCGATCTTGACCATCGTTAGCTCCATGGCCCAGCGCATGACCGCCTCATCGCGCGGCTGATAGCCGTCATCGTGGAACTTCTTGAGGGTGGTCGAGCCCAGATACAGCCAGGACAGGGCATCGGCCAGCCGGCCGCTCACCATCTCGCGCCGCTTGAGGCTGCCGCCGTAAACCGCCAGCGCCACATCGGAAATGACGGCGAAAGCGGTGCTGAACCGCGACAGGCGTCTGAAATAGCGGCCGCTCGGCCCTTGTGTTGGGACAGTAAGGAGGCGTCCCCCGCTCAACCGGTCGAACAGCACGCGGATCAGGTTTCGGCAGGCGAAATTGACATGCCCAAAGAAGGCCCGATCGAAACGGGCGAGATCCCTGGTCGCCACCGCTTCCATTTCGTCGCGGACAAACGGATGCGACCGGATAGCGCCCTGACCGTAGACAATGAGGGACCGGGTCAGGATATTGGCGCCTTCCACCGTGATCGCGACCGGTACCGCGACATAGGCGCGGCCCAGAATATTCTTCGGCCCGCGGCATATGGCGGCGCCCGCCTGGACGTCCATGGCGTCGTTGAGCACGGTGCGCATGCCGTCGGTCAGATAGGCTTTGACGATGCCCGTCAACACGGCGGGTTTTTCGCCGGCATCCACGGCGCCGCAGGTCAGCGTACGGGCTCCGTTCATCAGGTAAGTGTAGCCGGCAATGCGGGCGATGACTTCTTCGATGCCTTCAAACCGGCCGATGGGCAGGTTGAACTGTTCGCGTACCGAGCCATAGGCGCCGACGACACGCGTGGCGAGTTCGGCGGCGCCAACCGACAGGGACGGCAGGGAAATTGCGCGCCCGGCAGCCAGGGCCTCCATCAGCATACGCCAGCCATTGCCCACACCGCCAACCCCGCCAATAACGGCGGACATGGGGACAAAGACGTCGTGGCCGAATATGGGGCCATTCAGGAAGGGGACACCCATCGGGTCATGCCGATCACCGATTTCGATGCCCGGCAACTCGCGGGGAATAAGTGCGCAGGTGATACCAAGATCCGAGGTGTCGCCGAGCAGCCCGTCCGGGTCATGCATGCGAAAGGCCAGACCGATCACGGTGGCGACCGGCGCCAGCGTTATATAGCGCTTGGTCCAGTTCAGCCGAATGCCGAGGACTTCTTTCCCCTCATAGGCGCCGCGGCAGACAATACCAGTACTGGTGGTCGCTGCCGCGTCGCTGCCGGCGGTCGGTTCTGTCAGGGCGAAGCAGGGGATTTCTTCCCCACTGGCCAGCCGGGGCAGGTAGTAGGCCTTCTGTTCATCGGTGCCGTAATGGACCAGCAACTCGCCAGGTCCCAGCGAGTTGGGGACCATGACGGTAACGGCGACCGTGCTGCTGCGGCTCGACAGCTTGGTGACGACGGCGGAATGGGCGAGGGCCGAAAAGCCGAGCCCGCCAAAATTCTCAGGAATGACCATGCCGAAGAATTTATGCTTGCGCATGAAGGCCCAGACTTCGTCGGGAATCGCGCGATCCTGGAAAATTTTCCAGTCGTTGATCATGGCACACAGGTTCTCGACCGGGCCGTCGAGAAAGGCCTGTTCCTTTTCGGTTAGCTTAGGGGCAGGAAAATCGAGCAATTTCCGCCAGTTAGGGGTTCCGGAAAACAAATCGCCGTCCCACCAGACAGAGCCGGCTTCCAAAGCGGTCCGCTCCGTGTCTCCCATGACGGGAAGGATGCCGCCCACCCATCGCATCAGGGATTTAGAGACAATCGCCCGACGCAGGGCAGGAAGTCCGAGCAGGGCGGCCATGGCGAGGGCAAAACCCGCGGCGCTGTGGAATAGCCATGACGGGCCGACATTACCCACGTACCAGGCGCCCAAGAGACTGGCGACAAAGGACACCCAGGCCCAATAGCCCTTGCCCACATACAGAAGGCCAGCCAAAAACACCAAGCCAATCAAAACGATATAAATTTCCATTGTCGTATTCCTGCTTCGGCCTAATTACGGAGGGGACGTCCTGTCTTCAACATATGTCTCGCCCGCGCGATGGTTTCGGGGAATCGCGTAAGACGGGTCAGTTCGCGCCTTTCCAGGGCGAGGAGATCGTCTTCCGTCACGGTGTCCTTGATGTCGGTGTCGCCGCCGCTGAGAACGATCGCCAGAGCGCCGGAGACAGTGACGTCATGGGGTGTCGCGAGGCCACGCTTGCGAAACCCGTCGACCGCCATTTCAAGGCCGACACGCGCGCTTGGGCCGGGCAGGGAAATGACGACCGGTTCCGGCGGCGTGTATCCGTCCGAGAGCGCCAGCGCCCGGGCCTTGGCATCGGCGAGCAGGCGGTATCGGTTCATCGTAATGCCGTCGTCAGGCCGCAGGAAAAGATAGTCCCTGGCTTCCGTGGCCGATTTGGCGACTTTGGCCATGCTGATGGTCTCAAACACCTTCGTCACCACCGGCATGGGGCCTTTTGGCCGCGTGGGATCGACCCACCATCGGGTAAGAAGTTCCTTGCAGCCTCCCCAGCCGGGAATGATCCCGACGCCTACTTCCACCAGCCCGGTGTAGGTTTCCGCATGGGCCTGGACCGCGTCGCAATGCAGCAGGATTTCGCAGCCGCCACCCAGCGCCATGCCCGACGGCGCGCCGACCACGGGGAAGGGCGCATATTTCAGCTGCTTGTAGGTTTCCTGACCCTTGCTCACAACAAGCCGAACCAGAGGCGACAGGCGCAGCAACGATAAAATCCATAACAAGGCGATGTTGGCGCCCACGGAAAAGTTGGTGCTTTCGTTATAGATCACCAACCCCTTGTAACGGCCTGGAATCACTGCGATCGCCTTGCGGATCATCGCCAGGACACCTGGTCCCAGGGCATTCATCTTGGTATGAAATTCGAGACAGAGAATCCCGTCACCAATATCCCAAAGGCTTGCGGAGCCATTTTTTTCAACGGGTTGGCTGCGCAACTTAATGTCGGCTAGCATCTCTACTCCGGCGGGACGTTTGAGGTCTCTGTAGGCGCCGTTCAGCCCCAGATACTGCCGCTGACCCTTCAGGGTCCGGTAAAAACTCGCCTTCTCGGCAGCCTGGAGCAAGGGCGGCACCGTAATGCCGTCGGCGCGGAGCCGTTTGGCAAACCATCCGGCACCCAGCTTATCGATCAGCTCGAAGGGACCGAATCGCCAGTTGTACCCTAGGCGCATGGCCTCATCGATGGCAGCGACATCATCGCCTATTTCCGGCACGAGGCTCGCGGCGTAGGCCAGTGTTCTGGATATGCCCCGCCAGCCATATTGTCCGGTACGGTCCGAATATTCGACCATGGCGCGCAAGCCCTTCTTGTTGCCGGCGGCAACGCTCTTGAGCTTGGGGCGTTTGGCGGTCTTGTATTCTCCGGTGGCAAGGTCGATCGCTTCCTTGATCCGACCGCCACCTTCGGTGTTCAGCCGATAAAAGCCGCCCTTGCCTTTACGGCCGGTATAGCCGTCGGCGATCATTTTCTTGATCAGTTCCGGCTCGCGGTAGATGGCATGAAACGCATCTGTCTTCGGCAATGCATTCCCTAACCCGCTCAGGATGTGGGGCATGAGATCCAGCCCGACCATATCGATGAGCCCAAATACGCCGGTGTTGGGAATGCCCATGGGACGGCCGATCACCGCATCGGCCTCTTCGATGCTGATCCCGTTGTCGATGGCGTCGATGACGGCGCACTGAAGCCAATACGTCCCTATGCGGTTTGCGATAAAGCCAGGCGTGTCGTTGCAATCGACGACGCTTTTGCCGAGTTTCACATCGGCGAAGGCCCGAATGGTTTCGGCCGCATCTTGCCGTGTCCGGTCGCCGGTGACGATCTCAAGCAGCCGCATATATCGCGGCGGGTTGAAAAAATGGGTAACCAGAAAATCGCCGGCGAATTTCTCCGGCATGTCTCCCGTGAGGGTTTTGATGGGAATGGTCGACGTGTTGGATGAGACGATGGAACCTGCTTTGCGAACCTTGTCGAGCTTGCGATAGAGATCCTGCTTGATATCGAGCCTCTCGATAACCGCTTCGATGATCCAGTCGCAATCGGCGAGGCCTTCAAGATCGTCTTCGATGTTTCCCGCCGTGATCAGGCGGGCATTGCGGGAATGCATGAAGGGGGCCGGGTCGGCCTTGAGCATCTTCTCAATCGCGCCCTCGGCGATACTGCTTCGGGTTTGCGCTCCTTGCGGAACAATATCGAGCAGCTTGACCGGGATACCGGCATTGGCGATTTGCGCGGCGATGCCGGCGCCCATGACGCCGGCGCCGATGACCGCGACGGTCCGAATTTCAGTCATCAAGCGGCCTCGAGAATCGTGGCGATGCCTTGTCCGCCGCCGATACATTGGGTCGCGAGGGCATATTTTCCGCCCTGGCGCTTCAACAGCTGGGCCGCCTTGCCGGTAATCCGTGCGCCGGTCGCGCCTAACGGATGGCCAAGCGCGATGGCGCCGCCGTCTATGTTGACCTTGTCACGGTCAAGACCAAGCTCATCGATACAGGCGATGGACTGAGACGCGAACGCTTCATTGAGTTCGGTGATATCCATGTCCGATATCGTCAGCCCGGCGCGCTCCAGCGCCTTGAGGGAGGCATGCACCGGGCCCATCCCCATGATGTCCGGCGCACAGCCCGCCGTCGCGATGCTTTTGATGCGGGCAAGCGGCTCGATGCCGTGTTTTTCGGCGTACTCGCCACTGCAGATCAGCACAGCGGATGCGCCGTCGGTAAGGGGCGAGGCGGTCCCGGCGGTGACAGTGCCGTTTTCGTCGAAAGCCGGTTTAAGCTGGCTCAGGCCCTCCACCGTCGTATCCGGTCGCAGGCAGCCGTCGGTGCTGACCGGTCCGTTCTTGTCGTCGATTGAAATGATCTCGTCGCTCAGACGACCCTCTGCCTGCGCCGCCGCTGCCTTCTTCTGGCTATCGACCGCGAATTCTTCCTGCCGTCTGCGGTCGATCTGCGATCTTTTCGCGACCCTTTCCGCTGTTTCGCCCATGGACATATACGCCGCCGGAAAAGACTCGTAGAGGCCCGGGTTGGGTAGCGGGTTGTAGCCCATCATGGGGACACGGGACATGGATTCTACGCCGGCGCAGATAAATGCTTCGCCGGCATTCATGTGGATGGCGCCCGCCGCCATATGAATGGCTTCCATCGATGAGCCGCAGAACCGGTTGACCGTGACCCCCGATACCGAAATCGGCAGATCCGCCAGAAACCCGACAAGACGGGCCAGGTTGAGACCCTGTTCACCTTCCGGAAAGGCGCACCCCAGTTTCAAATCCTCGATGTCCTCGGGATTAATGCCGCTCTTGCGGATTAACCCTTTGACCACCTGCGCCGCGAGATCGTCCGGGCGGATTCGGGTCAAGGCCCCTTTGTTGGCCAATGTAAAGGGAGACCGGACATAACCGGCGATAACAACGCTTTTCATTTTGTTTACCTCATGGTCCGGCATGTTTGCCGTCATTATCCGTTGCTGGTTTCCTCGGAATTACCGTTGCCGCCGTTCTGGTGCTTTTCCACTTCTTCGGCGACTAGTTCCTTTTTCGAGAGCTTGCCGATCATGGTCTTGGGCAGTTCATCCCGAAATTCAATGAATTCGGGCCTTTCAATCGGCGATAACTTGTCTTCAAGAAATTGGGCCAACTCGCTTTCGGTCAAGCTGGAGCCGGCATTTAGTTTGACAAAGGCCTTGGGCGTTTCACCGCGATAATCGTCCGGTATGCCGACGACGGTTACTTCCGCCACGGCAGGATGCAGGTGAATGGCATCTTCGATGACCCGCGGGTAAACATTGTAACCGCTGCAGATAATAAGGTCTTTCACCCGATCGACGAGGAACAGGAATCCGTCTTCATCGCGGTACCCGACGTCGCCGGTATGAAGATAACCATCGCGAAGTACCTTCGCGGTTTCTTCCGGCCTGCCCCAATAGCCCGCCATAACCTGCGGACCGCGTATGCAAACCTCACCTTTTTCGCCTTTTTTTACTTCGTCGTGGGGCTCGGAAAGGGACAGAAATTTCACCTCTGTCGCCGGCAGCAAGCGGCCGATCGAGCCGTTCTTTGCGGTGCCGTCTAACGGGTTGCAGGCGACCACGGGTGACGCCTCGCTCAGCCCATACCCTTCACAGAGAAAACACCCCGTGCGTTCTTCAAACTGCCGTTTGACCTCGGGCGGCAGGGGGGCGCCGCCGGAAATGCAGAATTTCAGGCAGGTAAGGTCGTATTTTGCGAGATCCTCGTGGCCATTGATGGCGGTGTAGATTGTCGGGACGGCATGGAAGATGCTGGGCTTTCTGGCATCGATAGTCTTCAGGACCTGCTCCAGTTCGAAGCGCGGCAGAAGAATGAGCTCTGCCCCCATCGCGATGCCGTAGTTCATGATCGCGGTCATGGCGAACACATGAAAGAACGGCAAGACGGCGAGGATTCGCTCTTCGCCCTCGACGGCGGTCACCAGCTTCTGAAGTTGGCGGGTGTTGGCCATCAGATTGGCGTGGGTGAGCATGGCCCCCTTTGGAATTCCGGTGGTGCCGCCGGTATATTGCAGGACGGCGACATCTTTATGAATGTCGATATGAACCGGGTCGGGCGCACCGTCGGTATTGACCAGCATTTCATAGCGAATATGGCGAAGATTTTCCGGGATATCGGCCAGTTCGCTCCGCTTGAGGGTGGAAAACAGCAAGCCTTTTACCGGCGGCAGAATATCGCTCATTTGGCAGATAACGATCTTCTTGAGCCCGGTGGCATCCAGCGCATGCGCGATTTTCGGATAGAGCTGGCGTAAATCCAGCGTCACCATGATCTCGGTTCCGGAATCCTCTATCTGATGCTCAATTTCTCGCCTCACATAGAGCGGATTGAAATTTACCACCGTGCCGCCGGCTTTGAGGATCGCGTAATAACAAATTACAAAGTAGGGCGAATTGGGGAGGCACAACCCAACTCGGGTGCCTTTCTCCACGCCGATCTGTTGAAAGCCTTGAGCGGCGCGATTTACCAGATCGCTGATTTCGGCATAGCTGTATGATTTGCCGAGAAAGTTGATGCAGGGCCTGTCGCTGAAACGGGCGGAGGATTCATCCAGCAGGGAATATAATGGCTCCGTCCCCGTGAAATTCGACCATGCGTCGGCCGCCTGGCGGCCCTTGGCGTCGACCGCCTGAAGGCCCTTGTCGCTATCACCGGCGCCGCCCTTGAACCCCAGTACCTTCCGCATCAGGTCAGTCAGACTCATTTGACTGCCTTTTTTGCCGCTGACAGTCTGCATGGCAGAACGGGATCCAGTCGCTTGCACGAAATTGTGGTGTGATTTTTCACGCCGGTCGCGTGACAGCCCGTTGAATTCGTCTCGGTTAGGACCATCTCAAACCGCGTCCTTTTCCTGAACGAGGGAAGCCAGGAACTTGATTATTTTTTCCTGAGTCCCGTCGATGTCTTCCGTAACAATTCCATGCCGTTTCGAGGCAATCGTATACAGCCATTTTTGTTTGGTTGTGAGCTTTGAAAAGATAATATCCGCGCTTTTGGGATCAACAACGGGGTCCATGGTTCCCTGGAACAAGGCAACCGGACACTCGATGTGTTTCAGCTTGTTTTCCAATTCGTCGACCGCGCGACGCAGTTCGAACAGCCCGCGGATCGGCATATTATGATAATTGATGGTTGGGTGTTCCGACTGGTTTTCACGGTACGGCATGACGCCTTCATAACTCGGCAGCCAGTTTGTGATTTTGTTGGCGCCATGCATCAGCGGGATGAAGACCAAATTGCGGTTCATGAATTTAAGTGCCGTGGCTGCCGCCACGACGGCGGCCAGCCTGTCCGGCTTTTCCGCGCCCAGCATCAGGGACAGCGTGCCACCGGTCGAAAAACCAACCACGCATACTTTCTCGGCAAGGGCCGCCATGATCCGGTAGCCCTCCTTTACCTCCCCATACCATTCCTGCCAGGTGCGATTGCGAAGGTCACAGGGGGACGTGCCATGTCCTTTCAGGCGGACCCCGATAACCGGATGCCCGCGTGCGTAAAGCTTTTCGCCCAGTTCGCGCAGTTCCGCCGGAGACGCAAGGAAGCCATGCACCAGCACGATACCCAGTCCATTATGGTTTTCCGGGATAAGGAGGTAGGGCTCCGCGTTTTCAGTCGCGGGCTCCTTATTGTTAATCTCCGCATATTTTTCGGCGCTGAATTTTTTCCGGGTCCAGGCGTGGTCCTTCACCATGTCGTCGAATAGCAGGCGCGCGAAATCACCGTCGCTGATGCCCTCACCGGCGTCGATGATCCTGTCGATCGTCCCGGTCACTTTCGTAAGGGGTCTTATTTCATTGGCGGCAACGGCCAGAGGGTTCTCGACGCGAATCCGGTCGAAATCGTGCTTGCCCGCGAGGGTAGGCATGAGGGTGTAAATTCCGTCCCCGCGCTGGATAAGGCCAAGCAGGTAGGCAGACTGCAGAATTTCCTCAAGCTCTTTATTTTCATTGATAAGGATTGCTCTGTAAACGCTGGGGTCATGGAGGCCACGATGCAGGTTTACCGAGCTAAGTGTCTGGACCTCCTTGATCGCGCGGTAGAGCATCTCGTTGAAATGACTTTGCTTGATGCTTGTCGTGCCGGTCTCGTGCAGACAGATGATAAGGTATGACGCCAGATGACTCAGATTGACCATTACATAGTCGTACATTTCGCGCATATAGGTATCGCGAAGCGGTCCAACACGGGCGGCCATTTTTCGGTTAACCAAACCTTTGGCCAGCCACGTAAGCGGTGCGTCACGCACCGATGACCGGCTGAACATCTCGGTGAGGGTCTGTTTCTCGCGGACGAAATTCGCCAGCGCCTTGCGGTGCAGGTAATTCCATGATTTCACGGGATAAACCGGATTGCCGAGGCAGATATCCATGTCCGTGTGCTTGAACAGGATATTTCCTTCGATCAGCATCTCCTCGGAAACCTGGGACGAAACATCCCCGCCAAAGAAATGCATGGCGCTGTGCATGAGATGCGGAGTGACACGGATCGGGAAAAACGTGATGTTGGACGGTATGATCTTGGTCGGCAGGCTGACGGCCTTGATCAGGTCTTCGCTGGAGGCAAGCTCCAGTTCCCTGGCCCAACGATCGATATGCCCGAATTCACCCAGCCGATACAGTTCGAGAATCCCGGTTTTGAAGGCATCCAGCGTCAGCGCGAGGACCGCCGCGCCGCTGTGGTGTTTGCGCCTGACTTTGGCGACCCGGGAATAGACGTTGAATTCGCCGCGCCGATCGACCACCAGACGGTCCTTGACCATGCCGCCTTCCGGAAAGAAGACAATTTTTCGCCCGTGTAAGATTTCTCCGGCCAGAAACGGCAGCAAATTCGGATGGTTGTTAGGGACCGCGCCCAGCCCGCGGATATAGCGCGAGAACTTGTTGTCCTCAACAAAGAATTCCGATGATGCCACCGATCGGCAATAGGCGCCCGATTCCCGATGAACCAGATAGTGCGTTATGACCGTTTCGGAGCGCGCGAAATGATTGAAGAGGAAAATCTGTCCCTCTTTGATGTCGCCATTGGGGTCGTGCAGTTTGATATTGGTCCCGAGACGCTGTTTGATGGCGGTCAGGGCCTTAACCGTCCACGCGCAGGCAGACTGGTTTATTTCCAAGGACTTAGCAATATCGGGGAGATAATCTTTTCCCATTGTTTCAGGCCGAACCGGCACCGCCTTTAATCTAAAGTTATGTTTGCGCCAGGAAGGGCAATTTCCGGTGTTCCGTTTGGCGGCAGATCCGGCATTGTCGGTTGCCGCGGGGGAGCAGCGGCGCGCGGCATGTATCGGTTTGGGTGCCGGTTTTGGTCTGTTTTTCTGAAATCACGGTTTTCCGCCTTTTAGGCCCCATCTCGGACCGGGGATATGGCGGGTAGACGGTACCTAAATTTGGCAAACAGACTGTTAAGGCCAAGCTCCTCCATGATGCCCATAAGGTAATGATTTTTCTGCGTTTTATCAATATCTAGCCGGAAAGACGCAGATCCGAGGGGTCCTCGCTGCGCGCGAACGCGAATGCGTCCGGCGGCGGACAAAGATCCAGCGCGGATTCGTCGCTGCAAGTGCCTCCGATGGGCCGGCGAGAGGGCTACATCCGATAAAGGGACTAACACGTCAGATATAGTGACCTTATTATTAAAAAGGTTCGGTACAGAGTGAAAAAATGCCGCTTGTCTCCCTTTATTCATCGCGAAAAACCGAAAAGGGTCCGTTGTTTAGGATGGCGCCTGACCCGGCGCGGTTCTATCATGACGCGAACACAGGAGGGTTTTATGGCGTCGATCAAGTCCATCAAACAGATAAAGCAGGATCGCGAAAACAAAATGACTAATTCAACTGACTTTGCCTGTGATGTTCTGGTCATTGGCGG
>JAQBTY010000084.1 GCA_027624735.1 Pseudomonadota bacterium
TCAACAACGGGGAATGCCCAAGCTTAAATTCTCAAACCGGCTGTCTCATTATCGTTGACACGTTCCGGCAGGCGGTAGCAAATAATTTTGGCATAGTCATCTCCAACATAATGGGACAATCATGCGTGGGCCTGTCAGGAGTCCAACCCGCCCGCTTGAAAGCGTGCCCACGGTCCGGGTCTCCGGAACAGCAAGCATATAGGGATGATATATAGAAGAATAAAACGAATTTATTCGATATATAACATCGGATTATTGAATGCATAGATTGGCCGATGTGGCCTGCCGCAAGGATCACAGTGGGACCGGCGCGGCCTTCTTGGACTTCTTGCGGCTGAAATTCTGGAGTTTTTCGAGATACAGATAGATGACCGGGGTGAGGAACAGCGTGATGATCTGCGACACGGCCAGCCCGCCGACCACGGTGATGCCGAGCGGCGCGCGCGCCTCCGCGCCGGCGCCGTGGCCGAGCGCGATCGGCAGCGATCCGGCAAGCGCGGCGAACGTCGTCATCATAATCGGCCTGAAACGCAACAGACAGGCTTCGTAGATCGCTTCCTCCGCGGCCTTGCCTTCGGTGCGCTGCGCCTGCAGGGCGAAATCGATCATCATGATGGCGTTTTTCTTCACGATGCCGACCAGCATGATGATGCCGACAAAGGAATAAAGCGTCAGCGAAAGGCCGAAGACCTGCAACGCCAGCAGCGCGCCGAGACCCGCCGCCGGCAATCCCGACAGGATCGTCAGCGGATGGATAAAGCTCTCGTACAGGATACCGAGCACGAGATAGACGATCAGCACCGCCATGAACAGCAGCAGGCCCATATTCTTGAGCGAGGATTCGAAGGCCTCCGCCGTGCCGCCGAAACGTGTGACGATCGATCCGGGCATGCCAAGCCGGCCCTGAAGGGCCCGGATCCGGTCGATCGCGGTTCCAAGCGACACCTCCGGCGCCAAATTGAACGACAGGGTAACCGCCGGCAATTGCCCCTGATGGCTGATTTTTAGTGGCGCGACTTGATTGGTCATGGTGGTAACCGCATCAAGCCGGATCTGTCTCCCGGTATTCGACGGCACGTAGAGCCGCGACAAATCGCCGATTTTTTGCTGGTAGTCGGGGTGCACTTCCAGGACCACCGGGAACTGGCTGGAAGATGTGTAGATTGTCGATATCTTGCGCGATCCGAAAGCGGCGGCGAGCACCGCCTCGACGGCCTGTGCCTGAACGCCGAGCGCCGAAGCCCGGTCGCGGTCGATCCTGACCATCACCGACGGGCTGGTGATTTTCAGATCGCTGGTCACGTCCTGAAATCCCGGCAGCTGGCGGATTTCCTCCACCATGATGTGGACCCATTTGTACAGGGTGTCGAGGTCGAGATCCTGCAAGGTGTATTGATAGTCGGCGTTGCTCAGCCGCCCGCCGACGCGGATCGCTGGCGGGTTTAGGACGAAGACCCGGATACCGGGAACCGTATTCAGCTTGCGCCGCAGCGTTTGGACGATTTTGTTGATGTCTTTTTCCGGCCGCTGCTCACGCGGCTTGACGCGCATCAGCAGGAACCCCTGGTTATTCGTCCGCGAGGCGCTGGCGCCCCCGGCCCGCGCCAGGACTTCGTCGATATTGGGATCCGCGGCCGCCAATTTTGCGACTTGCTTCTGGTACGCCACCAGCGCGTCGTAGGATGCGTCGTCGCCCGCCTGGGTCCGCGCCAGCAGCCGCCCGGTATCTTCGGCGGGCAGGAAATCCTTCTGGATCGTTGCATAAAGGTGCATCGTCGCCACGATGGTTGCGAAGAAGGACAGCAGTACGATGAAGCGGTGCCGCAGGCACCAGCGAAGCCCCATGGCGTAGACGCTCAGCATGCCGTTGAAAACTGCCTCGCTCCATCGGTAGAGCCTGCCATGCTCGACCTCGGCGCCGGCGCGGATAAAACGCGAACACAACATCGGCGTGAGCGTCAGCGACACCAGGCCCGACACAAGAACAGCCGCGACGATCGTCAGGGCGAATTCGTTCAGCAGCCGACCGACCATGCCCCCCATAAAAATGATCGGGACGAAGACCGCGACCAGCGACGCCGTCATGGAGATAATCGTGAAGCCCACTTCCCGCGAACCGGTCAACGCGGCCTGCATGGGGGACATGCCCTTTTCGCGGTGCCGGACAATGTTTTCCAGCATGACGATCGCATCGTCGACGACAAAACCGACGGACAGCGTGAGCGCCATCAGCGACAAATTGTTCAGGCTGAAACCGAGCAGGTACATGGCGCTGAACGTACCGATCACCGAAATCGGCAGCGCAACGGACGCGATCAGCGTCGCCCTCAGATTGCGCAGGAACAGAAATATCACCAGGACCACCAGACAGGCGGCCAGAATGAGCGTGAATTCGACATCTTCGATCGATTGGCGGATTCCGAGCGACCGGTCGTACATCACGTCAATGCTGATCGCGGCGGGAATTTGGAGTCGGAGGCGCGGCAACGCCTTCTTGATATCGTAGACGATTTTGACGGTGTTTGATCCGGGCTGGCGGTAAACCGCCATCATCATGCCCTGATCGTTGCCGAAAAAGCTCGAAGATTCACGCACGTCCACGTCATCGATTGCGCGCCCAATGTCGCGGACCCGGACCGGAGCGCCGTTGCGGTAGGCGACGATCAGCCGCTCATAGGCCGCCGCGCCGTGCAGGGAGCCGGTGGTTTTGATCGATGATGCCTGGTTCGCCCCTTTGATGGTTCCGGTCGCGAGATTGCTGTTGCCGCTCTTAACCGCCCGCTCCACGTCCAGGAGGCTCAATCTCCGCATCGCCAAAGCGCCGGGATTGACTTGAATGCGGACCGCATAACGTTGGCGTCCCCAAAACTGGACCTGGGCAACGCCATCGATGGTGGAGACTTCCTGTTGCAAGACGGTTTCCGCGTAATTATTGATGGTGGAGACCGGCAGAGACGGCGAACTCAGGCGCAGATAGAAGATCGCGAAGTTGGATGGGTTTCGTTTGCGCAGCCGCGGGGTGTCAGGCATGTCATCCGGCAGTGAGCGCTGCGCGGTGGATATGGCGGTCTGAACATCGAGCGCCGCGGCATCGATGTTCCTGTCCAGGTCGAACTCGAGCGTCACGCTTGTAGAACCGAGCGAACTGACCGACGTCATTTTGCGGACGCCGGCGATCTGGGAAAACTGGTTCTCCAGCGGGGTCGCGACGGATGCCGCCATCGTCTCGGGACTGGCGCCGGGTAGATTGGCGGACACTTCGACCGTCGGGAAATCGACATTGGGCAATTCGGCAATGGGCAAAAATCCGTGTGCGACGATCCCGAAAAGGACGATTGCCGCCATGATTAGCGTCGTCATTACCGGTCGGCGAATACAGAGTGCGGGCAGATTCATTGTTGTGCCCCTTTATCGCGCTTGCGCTGTTTCGATTCTTTGCCGGATTTGCGCCCGCCGCGGATTGCCGTCACCTTCCCGTCGTTCAGTTGGGCTGTGGCGCCGGGGAACAATCGTAGTTGGCCATCGGTCACGACGCGTTCGCCGGGCGCTAGCCCTTTGGTAATCGCTAGATCGTCGCCATCGTCCGGGCCAGTGACGACCGGCCTCAATTCGACAATACCGTTCGGCCGTACAACCCAGAGGAATTGGCCGGCCTGATTTATCTGGACGGCTCTGCGCGGCACGAGAACGGCATTCTCAAGCGTGGAAAGCAGAATTCGGGCACGGATAAACTGCCCCGGAACAAGCCATTCATCCCTATTGTCGAAATGCGCAAGCAGTTCGATCGTTCCCGTTGTTGAATCAACCTGGTTGTTGATGAAGAAAAGCCGGCCAGTTGCCGCCGCCTGTTTGCCTTGAGTCGATACCAAGACCGGCAACTGGCTGGTGGCCATGCGGGTGCGGATTTCGTCGATATATTGTTCCGGCACACCGAAAGAGGCGTAGACCGGTTTGGTCTCCGTAATAATCAGCAGCGGCTGGGTGTCGTTCGCCTTCACGATATTGCCTGCTGTAATCAGGATGGAGCCGACGCGGCCGTCGATCGGCGATCTGATAGTGGCATAATCGAGATTGAGCTGAGCGAGTTCGGCCCCGGCCGAGCTGGCGCGAACGGTCGCCGCCAGGGTGTCGACCAGCGTTTTGGCGTCGTCCACCAGGGTCTTGGGAGAATAGCCTTTGGCCGACAGGTTCGACAGGCGTTTCACGTCGGCAATGGCCTTGGCATGGCTCGCCCGGTTGCGCGCCAATATGGCTTCGACCTCTTTCAATCGGGCCTGCAGGGGCCGCGGATCCAGCCGGAACAGGACGTCTCCCTTGCGGACGGTCTGGCCTTCCCGAACCAACGCCTCGAAAAGCTGGCCCTCAATCCTGGATTTTATAGCGACGATGGAGCGAGCCTTGACGGTTCCCACGCCCTCCAGATGGATAGGCACCGGGCGCGTCACGGCCACGGCAGTCTTTACGGGTACCGGTCGCGAATTCCGCTTGCGTGGCTTTGCCGGCGTCGATGTCTGTTTGGCGAAAGAGGATGGCAGCCAGCCCGACACGAGATCTCGCAGGGCCGGTACAATGGAAACGATGCCCGCCGCGATCAGGAGTATTGCCAGGCCACCGAGTATTCGTCTCGCCATATAGAGTCCAATCAAGCCGTTCAGTCGCGGCAACGCACCGCGAGGCGGAAGAACCTTTACAATCTATCGCGCCGCATAAGCCGGAATTTTCTGGCGGTTCCGCTCAGGTTACTAATCAGGTTACTAAGACGCTAGCATGCCTGTGTCCCGATCGAAAGCGCGAACCATCCCGCTGTTATTAGGGCTTTGAGGGTGTCGGACACACAGTGTTTGACCGCGTTTGACAGGAGGATTAACGAGAACAACTCCAGCAAGGAAGAGGCGTCAATGTCTGTCGAGCGCTACCCGCGGGCCGAGGAACGGATGAATGCGGCAACCCACGGCCTCGGGGCGGTTCTTAGCGCCATAGGGCTGGTTTTCCTTCTCATTGAGGCTCAGAGCGTTGGACGCGCCGGCAGCGTCCCCGCGGTTGTCGTTTACGGGCTCTCGCTGTTGCTGCTGTTCTTGTCATCGGCCCTGCATCACGCCGTGTTGCGCCCCAAATTCAAGCATTTCCTTCTCGCTATCGATCACTGCGGGATTTACTTTCTTATCGCGGGGACCTACACGCCGTTTTGCCTTCTTATGCCGGCGGGACGGGAATGGGAATTGCTGGCCTTGGTCTGGGTAGTGGCCATAGTGGGCATTGTTGTTCAGTTGGCGTCGTTCCTTACCGGGCGAAGTGACGGCTACGAGAGAATTGCCTTCGTCTTTTATCTGGCACTCGGATGGCTCCCCATTCTGTGGGTCGGCGACGACATATACAGGAATTTGGAACTGGCGGGTCTCATGCTCCTCTTCGCAGGCGGCGTCGCTTTCAGCATCGGGGTAGTCTTTTATCTCTGGAAACGTCTGCCGTACGGTCACGCGGTATGGCATCTGTTCGTTGTCGCCGGTTGCGCGTTCCATTTCTTCGCTATTTTTCACTATGTGGTTCCCATGGCGTCCTGAACGGGTAGGCGGGAGAAGGACCGCTTGCTAACCCGATCTTTAACGGGATAGCTGCCGTAGGCCTCTTGTCACGGTCGCGTTCCCGTGAAAAAACGTCAGGCAATAGAATTCAGGACAGGGAGATGAGTATGGCGAAGGACAGAATCGGCTTAGTGGGACCGGGCCGCATGGGGCTCGCCATGGTCAGGCACCTGGTCAAGAACGGTTATCCGGTGACCGTAACCGACATCAGCCCCGATGCGATCAAGGCGGCAAAAGCGCCGCGCTTGACGGCTGGAACACCATGTCCTTTACCTGGGCGTTGAAGGATATGCAGATCATCCAGGGCCTGATGGACAAATCTAATATGGGTTCCCCCCTGATCGGCACGGTCCGCGAACTGGTCAAGGAAGCCCGTAAGCTCAAGGCACGGGGCGCGGTTCCGGACTGGACCGGGCTGGGCACCGATCTGAGCTGAACCGCATTGTTTACGGCTAAATAGGGAGGACCACCTGTGAGCAACGATGACACAAGCCGGATCAAGCGCCGGCGTTTCTTTCGCAACCTCCTGAGCCAGAGTACGATCGTGGCGCCGGCCCTTATTCTGGTGATTGCCGGCTTCGTGTTTGCCTACCAGTTTGTCGGGCCGGCGCCGCCCGATCGAATAGTCATGGCCACGGGATCGACATCCGGCGCCTATCACGCCTTTGGACAAAAATATGCCGACCGTTTTCGCAAGGAAGGTATAGAGCTGGTTCTGAAATCGACCGCGGGGTCGGTGGAAAATCTCGACTTGCTGAAACTTGCCGATGGCGGCGTTCCGGTCGCCTTTCTTCAGGGTGGTATTGGGTCTCCTGATGCGGAATCTGAATTCAGGTCGCTGGGCAGCGTTTATTACGAACCGCTCTGGGTCTTTGTCCGCGGGGACGATGCGCCTTCACAGCTCACAGCGCTGGCCGGTAAAAAAATCGCGGTTGGGGGCAAAGGAAGCGGCACGCGCGCCATTGCGTATCGGTTGCTGGTGGAGAACGGCATTACCGATGTTTCCGCACGCTTGTTGGACATCGGCGGACCACAGGCCGCTCAGGCCCTGAAAAACGGCGTGGTCGACGCGGCGGTTTTCGTAACCTCGGCCAAGTCCGGCACCGTACGCGATCTTCTGTCGGCTCCCGGTATCAGTGTCATGAGTTTCGAGCGCGCGGATGCCTATATCCGGCGCAACCGATTTCTGTCCAAGCTGACCCTCCCCAAAGGCGCAGTCGATCTGGCCAAGAATTTGCCGACCAAGGATATCGTGCTGCTGGCCCCGACCGCCACCGTGGTCGCATCACCGGCTCTTCATCCGGCGCTGGTCGACCTGTTTTTACTGGTTATGAGAGATGCCCACCGGCCCGGCGGGCTGCTTGAAGCCCCGGATGAATTCCCCTCGCCGCGCTATATCACCTATCCTCTGGATCCGGCCGCTCAGCGGTTCTATGAACGCGGTCCGCCGTTTCTACAGCGATTTATGCCCTTCTGGGCGGCTAATCTGGCCGATCGGTTGAAGGTCATGCTCCTGCCCTTGCTGACGCTGCTGTATCCGCTGTTCAAGATATTGCCGCCCGCCTATAGCTGGCGCATGCGATCAAAGGTCAATCGCTGGTATAAGGAATTGCAGGCCCTTGACGACCGGGTCAGGGACCGGTCGGTATCGCGCGAAGAAGCCACGAAACAGCTCGACCGCATTGAAGGCTCCGTGGAAAAGGTATCGGTACCGGCCGCCTTCGCCGCAAGCGCCTATACACTCCGGTTGCATATCGATTTTCTGCGGCGCCGGGTGGAGGGCATATCCGTTCCGGACGACAATGCCGCAGCCGTCGTTTCAGAATAGGGCGTTGTGGCCGAAAATTTTTCAGGAGGCCACGGGCGCCCGGATTGTCGCCGATGCCGAGCGCCTGTTGGATTTTTACCCGGATCGCGCCCGAATCCGCAGGTTTTGGCTTCTGATTCCCTTGCCGGAGACTTAAAGTGCTATGCAGGTATATAGTAGATAACCTATAGTGCTTTGGCATATATGGTACCTAACCGTCGGTTGTTGGCGGCGATATTGTTTTTTTTGGCGGGGAATCGGATCTAGATTGATGCAGGTTCTGGAGATTGCATCGCGCAAAGGCGGGTCGGGCAAGACCACGTTGACCGGGCATTTGGCTGTCGAAGCGGAGCGCCAAGGTATCGGGCCGGTCGCCATCATGGATATCGACCCGCAGGGGAGCCTGGCCGATTGGTGGAACGAGCGGCAGGCCGACACCCCGTCTTTCGTCAATACGACGCTTGATACCCTTGAACATGATATTGACAAGCTGCGCAAATCTGGCGTTCGCTTACTTGTCATCGATACCCCGCCGGCTATCACCCGTGCGATCCGCGACGTGATCAGGGTTTCCGATATGGTACTCATTCCGACCCGGCCATCGCCGCACGATTTGCGGGCCGTGGCGGCGACGGTCGCGATGGTGGAAGAATCCGGCAAGCCGCTGGTCTTTGTGCTGAACGCCGCGACGCCACGGGCCAGAATTACCAATGAGGCGATTGTAGCCTTGTCCCAGCACGGACCGCTTGCCCCCAGCATTGTACATCAACGGGTCGATTTCGCCTCCAGCATGATTGATGGGCGAACCGTCATGGAAGCGTCCACATCCAGCCTGGCCATCGCTGAAATCGAGTGTCTCTGGAAGTATCTCGCCATACGTCTGGATATCATGCCAAGGCTTGACGACGTGCTGATCGTCCCGGGTGCCGGTGGTGGCGGGGCGGTACGGGCGGTAGCCCAAGCGCGGTTGCTATGAGTGCCGCTAAACCAGCCTCGCTTGACGGTTCGCTGCTGGCGCGCAAGGGCGATGCGGCGCCGGCGATTTCCCATAATTCACCCTTGCTCGAGGAACTTGGCGAGCCACGGTTAAGTCAGCCGGGTGGTCCTTATGGCACGGGAATGCCGCGCGCTGGCGCGGGCAGCGGCGCCCTTGGACTGATCGGGGGACTGATCGGGCAAGGTTTGACCTGGTTGGCAAGCCATCCGGTTTTTGGCGTGCTGGGGTTGGCTGTTGGAATAGCCATCCTGTTTGGCGTGACGATCGTCGCCCTGACCCCGTCGCCTGATGCGGTGCCGCAGCCGGAACCCGCTGCGCCAGCGGTTTCAGTTGTTGCGCCGGAAAAGATCATGGTCCCGTCTGAAGCTAAATCCATGACCGAGCCGCCGGAAAAGGAAGCAGCGGCGGCGATCACGGAACCGGAGACCATTGTGGCGCTTCCTGACCCGACTGAGACCACGGTGATGCCGCCGGAACCACCGGTAAAGGCCACAATAGCGCCGGCGGTAAAACCCCGAGCCACTGCAGTCCCCTCTGGTCAATCGGGACGGTATCTGTTGCAGCTATCGGCTGTGCCGACCGCGAAATCGGCCCGTGTCGAGCTTGCGCGCCTTAAAAAGCGGCTGGGCGGAATACTCGGGAACCGGAAAATTATTGTTGTAAGGGCGGTTCCCCGCGGTAAGCCTCCGGTTTACCGCCTGCGCGCCAGCGCATATGAATCCTTTGGGGCCGCTCGGGCCGCCTGCAAGCAAATCAAAAAGCGTAAAATGGACTGTCTGGTGGTCCGGCGTTGAGGCTTTACGATTTATGCCGTTGCCGCCCGACGCTATGTATCAGGCGCTGATCGCGTGTATGGACGCGCCGTTGGGTTTGGGCGGTAAATGCAGAGAATCGAGCAATGAATTGAGTTCATTCCGCGCGGCGCGGTGGCTCGGCGTTTCCTGCCAGTCATTGTCGAGATCCGGCAGGTCGACGACCGTCAGTCCTTTCAGGAAAAGCGCCCTGAAAATCACCCGTTCGGCAAGGCCGGGGCCGACCCGAAATCCCATGCGGTGGGCCAGCTTTTCCAATAAAGCATCTATGTCGCGCTGATTGTGCGATTGGATATGGGGTACCCTGTTGCGGATGACGATCCAGTCGATCGGCGATCGTCCGTCAATGATGCGCCTATTGTGATATTCCCATGCCATTTGGCTGTAAAAGCTGGGCGCGATAACCGCTCGGTTCACCGGATCGATGACGGCGAGGACATCGATGTCCACAAGGCTGTCATTGACCGGCGTAATCAGGATATAGGCTTCTTCATGCCCAATCCGTGAGTTCGTCGACGGGCTGCCTGGCGTGTCGATGATCACCACGTGGCAACCGGCCATCCGACCGAAGATGTCCGTGATCTGCTGGCGGGCCATCAACTCGGCATCTTCCTTAGGCACCTCCGGTATTTCTTTGAGCTGAGTATGTTGCGGCATGAGCAGGGACGGACCCGTTTCGGCATAGCTCTGCCGATTTTCCAGGTACCGGGTCAGCGTGGCCTGACGGGGATCCAGATCCAGCGTGCCGACCTTGTATCCACGGTGCAGCAGGCCTATGGCCAAATGTATGGCAGTCGTCGATTTTCCGGTGCCGCCCTTTTCGTTGCCGACGACGATTATCGTCGGCCGGTCAGAACCGGTTTTTGTTGGCCGTTGTTGTGGCTCCGTCACTTTATTTTACTCCGTTACGCCGAAATTTTATGATCGACGGATCTCAAAACAGAATTTCCCAGTCTTTCTCTACCTGATCGGGCTGACTGGGAAGATCGTACTGTGCGTGTTCCGGGTTCTCCTTATTTCTGATAATTCCGGTCGGCGCCGATTTTCCATTTCCGGCGGCTGAAACATCGTCCCCGGACCTGTCGGCGTAAGGAGAAGTGGATCCGTCGCTCGCGGCCTTGCTGGAGATGTTCGCGTCGTCTTCCAGAGAATTCTTGAACTCAGCCTGCCGGCATTTGAGCACCGCGAGCCGGCGGGCCAGTGGTTCCGTCGCTGCCCAGGCCAGATGCTCTCCGCCGGATGAGGTACGCTGCATCGCGCCCCATCGGGATCCCTTTGAAGATCGGAGGGTGAAGACGATCTCCTCTCCCTGCAAAGCAGCGTCGAGGGAGGTGGAATAAGGTGGTATGATCTCATTCAGGGCCGCCTGTACCGTCGGCCAGGAAACGCCTTCTTTGATGAGCAGCGACGCCATATCTTCGCCCTGGCCGCTCAGTATCCGGAACCCGTAGTGAATGCGGACGTCGAGCGATTGATCGCCGCCTCTCGCCGACCCGAGTTCTGCAATCAATGCGCCGAGTTCGGCGATAAATTCCGCTGTCGAAAGCTGCCGCCCGGCGGTATCGCCAGTCCCACTTCCCGGATTATCGCGCAATGGTGGCATTGATCACACTTGTTATTTTGGTTTCGCGGTACCCAGCATAGACAACATTCAGCGCCGAACCAACGTGAGCAGCGAGAATATTTCAAGAAATGCGGCGGATTCCCCCTATTCAGGGCGAACGGCGTATTTTTTAGCCTAAAATCTTACATAAATTTTAGCGGTTGCCGGGCGAAATTCGGGGTAATTGGGAAATATCCGATATTTTAGAGAGGCAGGCATGGTCCAGGGCCCTCAACCCGCCCAGCCGGCCGGTATCGGCAGCGCGCAAAGGCTGACAAAACCGCCCGTGCCGGTAGAACGCGAGTCGCCGTCGGCCGTGGGTGACGACGCCCGAATCGCCGTGGCCGCCAGCGGTTCGGCGCGGACAGAAAAATCGACCACAGGAAAATCGACCAGTGAGGATGTGGTGGCGGCCGCCACCGAAACCGGCAAGGCCGGGGCGATCGCCCGGAATCAGGAGCAAAGGGCCGAGCTGGGCCGCGCCGAAACCATGCTGCAGATCGCGCTGGAAGCCTATGAAGCGATCGGGACGGTTTATGGCGGCTTGCAAGCGCTGGCCGAGTTGGCCGGCAACGAAAATCTGACGGACGAGGAGCGGGCCACCCTCAATGCCGCGTTCCAAAATTTGAAGCAGGATATTGGCATTATTGTCGAATCGACCTTTTTCGATGGCGACAATATCTTCAACGGCGGTATCGGGCCGGACGGCGAGACCGTGATCGGCCTGTCCGCCGTAAGGCCGTCGGGCGCGTCATCCGATAGGCGTATACCGCCCAGCCCGATGCTCGAAAAACGCGACGGGTTCAAGGAGTTGCATCTGCTCACCGTTGCATCCGCGGGCGTTGCCCGGGCGGACACCGAAAACGCGGCAGAAATTGTTCGCTCATTGGGCGATTCGATAGCGCTGCGGCAGGATGGCTTGCGGAGGATACAGGCGAGCGAGATCGAGCCCGATCGGATTCCAGGCGATAACGCCGCCCCGTTCGGGGTGGCGGAACATGCCCGGAACCTGTCCCTTTCGGTGGCGGACAACATTCTCGTCGGCGGTGCGGTTCCGTTTCAGGACAAGGCCGACAGGATGCGTCACATCCTGGAGTTGGCGAATGGCGGCCGGCCACCAGAGACCGCCGTCACCCCGAAAACGCCCGTCCTGGCTCTGGCGCTCAAGACGGCGGTACTTCTGACGCAGCAGTCCGGCGCCGAGGTGCGCGGCTTAACGAACGCGCTCTTGCAGGGCGGTGAAGCGCGACCGATAGCCGAGACATTGTTGAAGACAACAGACATGGCGTCGAATACGACAGGCTTGGCGTCGAACACGACAGGCTCGGCGCCTAAGGCGACAGACATGGTGTCGACCGTCATGGTCGATCCCGCCGAGACGGCCTCGAAAGTTCCGGCAGCCCAGACCGATTACCACGCCCCTTCCGATGGTGGCCCCGTCATCATCCAGGCAGAAAATATACAGGCAGAAGGTCAGGAAAACGGCGCGGGGAAGGAAGTTGCCATCCCGTCCATGCTGGTCTCTGATCCGTCGCCTGGCATGGCCGGGCCGACCATGGCAACGCCCTCTGCCGGTCCGGCGGCGCCGGTTACAATGGAAGCGGGCGTCCCGGAAGCCGTCCGGAATCCCGGCCGGTCCTTCGAACGGGACAGTGCTGTTCACCTACCGGCGACCACAAAGATGCCGGTTGAGGCGGGCGTGGGGAACATCGCCGCCCCCTATCACAAGGGCGCCGTCACGCCGGTGGGCGGGGGGGCTCCGGAAGCTTCTTCTGTTACGCCGCTACTTTCCGACGTTCCCATGGACCGGCTCATCGCCGTGGCGCTTGAAATTAATCACCCGAGGACACAGGCCAATACCGAAATTCGCCAGACTGAGTTGCCCAAGATCGCCGAGCTGGATTCGGCGCGCCGGGCCTCCGGCCTGGTCCACCAGGTCCGCGACGCCGACCCGAGACTGGACGTCGGATTTGCGATCGTGAAAACGGTCTATGAAGCGCCTTCCGATCGTATCCAGGCGTACGGCGGGTCAATTCCCATCGAACAGGGCGGCCTGATGGCCGAGCTTGTTCGCGCCGACAACATTCTCCATGTCGCCGACCTGGCCATTGAGCAAATCGACCTGCATCTGGATTACCTGCGCGGCCTTGCCGAGGAGGCGGGGACCGGCGCGAGCCGTAACCGCGTCGCGCTGGATGAAATATTCCAGGCCGTAAAGTCGAACATTATCGACGGTCTGGCGCAAACCACCGAGGCTCAGGGTGAAAAGATCCTCGCCGGCGGCGGCGGTCCCGCCAATGGTCCTGATGGCGAATTCGTCATTCGGCTGTCTGTCGGCGGCGCTGCCGGTGAGGCGCATGACATCGCCATACCGTCCATGCGGGTAAAGGATCTGTCGCCCGATCTGGCGGACGCCCATATCCGCACGCGGGACAGAGCGATTGAGGCTGTCGAGCACATCGAGATCGCCAGCGAGAATACCGCCCAGACCCGCGACATGATCGCCGAGGAGCGCATTCTTATCCGCCGTCTGATCTCCACCGAAATCACCCAGCAAGCCTCACGGTCTCCGCTCGCCCGGTCGGCGCTCGGTTTGTGATACGCGGCCCCGTAGGCTGTTTTAAGCCTTTTCCCGCCCAAATATGCCATCCCCCTTCGCCCGAGATGCGTTTCCGAGTGGCGCGTCACCTGAAGCCCGCAGGGCGAAGAATGGTGGGCGCGGCTGGGATTGAACCAGCGACCTCTCCGGTGTGAACGGAACGCTC
>JAQBTY010000085.1 GCA_027624735.1 Pseudomonadota bacterium
ACTCGTTCCTTTCTGCGTTTACGCCAAAAATAAAATCTATTTTGAAATTGTCCAATTGATGTCACCCATTTTCGCCCTATCACTCATCGCTGTCTTTGTGGTGATCGGTCACGCGCTGGGCCGCCGTCGCGCGCTAACAATGGTGAGTGGTGACAGCCGGGCCCTCCATTCGTTGCCCCACTATTACGGGCTTTTTGTCGCGCTCTGGACTGGCATACCGGCCGCTATTTTGATGGTCCTGTGGTTTTCGCTTCAGCCATTCTTCTTAGATGATTTGCTCACGGCTTCTCTCGCCGAAAAAGCTCAGTATCTATCGGCTGATCAGGTTGGACTACTCCTCAACGATATTCGCAATGTTGCCGATGGTGGGATTGCGAGCCGCCGCGACGATCCGGTGGTTATGGCGGCAGCAGATAGGCTCGCCGGCTGGCGCCAGGTCGCCCAAGCAGGGTTACTGATTGTAATAGCGGCCATAGCGCTAGTTGGTTTATCGTCGTCTCATCGCAAGATAAAACCCGATTTCCGCGCGCGAATATCCGTCGAACGGGCCTTTAACGTTCTTCTTATCTCGGCTTCGCTGATCGCCATACTGACCACCATCGGTATCGTCCTTTCCTTGTTGTTTGAGACGGTTCGGTTTTTTGGCAAGGTGCCGGTGACCGAATTTCTGTTCAACCTGTCCTGGAGTCCGCAGACGGCACTGCGGGCGGATCAGGTGGCGAGCGCGGGAACATTCGGCGCCGTGCCCTTGTTTGCCGGCACATTGTTGATTACCGCCATTGCCATGGTGGTGGCAGTTCCGATCGGGCTGATGTCGGCAATATATTTGTCGGAATATGCACCGCGACGCACCCGGGACATATTGAAGCCGGCACTTGAAATTTTGGCGGGTATCCCGACTGTGGTCTACGGTTTCTTCGCCGCCCTGACTGTTGCCCCTTATATTCGCGGCTGGGGACAATCCATCGGGCTCGATGTCGCGTCGGAAAGTGCGCTCGCCGCTGGGCTGGTCATGGGCATCATGATCATACCCTTTGTTTCTTCCTTGTCGGACGATGTCATCAACGCGGTGCCCCAGACCCTGCGTGACGGCTCTTTCGCGCTTGGCGCAACCAAATCGGAAACAGTCCGACTGGTCATTATCCCGGCAGCGTTTCCCGGTATTGTGGGTAGCGTGTTGTTGGCCGTCTCCCGCGCCATCGGTGAAACCATGATCGTGGTCATGGCGGCTGGACTTGCGGCTAATTTGACAATCAACCCCTTGGAAGCGGTTACCACGGTAACTGTGCAAATCGTCACGCTGCTGGTTGGCGATCAGGAGTTTGACAGCGCGAAGACCTTGGCTGCGTTCGCGTTAGGCCTCTCTCTGTTCTGCATAACGCT
Organism: Pseudomonadota bacterium; assembly: GCA_027624735.1. GTDB lineage: Bacteria > Pseudomonadota > Alphaproteobacteria > MPNO01 > UBA2964 > JAQBTY01. The sequence continues at coordinate 1,384 of JAQBTY010000085.1, forward strand.
GGTTCTCAATGTCATCGCGCTCAGAACTGTCAGGAAATATCGGGAAAAATATGACTGAGAATGCCCAGCAAAGGGTCACAACCCAATCTGAGGATGCCGCACGACTGCGCGCAAAACGCTACGCGTCCGAACGACGTTTTAAATTTTACGGCATTCTGTCGATCGCGCTCGCCCTCGGTTCGCTCTGTCTGTTGATCGGCAGTATGACTGCCAAGGGGTGGTCCGCTTTTTTGCAGACTTATGTGGTCCTTGAGGTTGAATTGCCGCTTGATGAGTTGGCGCCAGGCGGGCAGGTAGATCAGGCAGCTCTGCGCAATGCGAACTACACACTCTATCTGCGCAGAGCCTTGCAGACACTTGTGCCCGATGCCCGGTCCCGAGGTGACCGGCGTTCACTTTACCGGCTATTGAGCGGTGGGGCGTTCTTTGATCTTCAGAAATTAGTGTTATCCGATACCAGCCTGATCGGTCAAAAGATCAGGTTTGCCGCCATTACGTCCGACGATATGGATCAGTTCGTTAAGGGGAATATATCTGCCGGCGATGGTGGAAGGATTTCAGATAAACAGGCGGTCTGGATTAAATCTCTCTCGGATGCAGGAATTGCCGAGCAGCGTTTTAACAGAGGATTGTTCACCAACGGTGATTCTCGTGAGCCGGAACTCGCCGGTATTTTCGGCGCCGCTGTCGGGTCATTGCTGACAATGTTCGTGACCGTGCTGTTGTCCTTTCCGCTTGGTGTCGCGGCGGCAGTCTATTTAGAGGAGTTTGCGCCAAAGAATCGATGGGCCGATCTGATCGAAGTGAATATCAATAATCTGGCCGCTGTACCGTCGATTGTCTTTGGGTTATTGGGGCTTGCTGTGTTTCTCAGCTTCTTCGGTATGCCGCGATCCGCGCCTCTGGTTGGCGGTATCGTTCTGGCTCTTATGACATTGCCGACTATCATCATTGCTGGTCGAGCAGCGTTAGGGGCGGTCCCTCCCTCAATCAGAGAAGCTGCCATCGGTATGGGGGCGTCGCCGATGCAGGTTGTGTTGCATCACGTACTGCCGCTTGCCTTTCCTGGCATTTTAACGGGTGCCATCATCGGAGCGGCCCGAGCCCTGGGGGAGACCGCTCCCCTTCTGATGATCGGTATGGTGGCCTTCATCGTCGATATCCCACAAAGCATTACCGATCCATCGACCGTTTTGCCGGTACAGATCTATCTCTGGGCGGATAGTCCAGAGCGCGCTTTCGTAGAGCGCACAGCGGCTGCGACACTGGTTCTGCTGACGTTCCTGATCGTCATGAACCTTGTGGCGGTAATTTTACGCAAGAAATTCGAGCGCCGCTGGTAGCGGTCGCGCCGATAGGAGGAGAAAAGATCGATGAATATGACAGTTCTTGCGAAGCAACAGACGCCGGAGACAATGGGTGCCAATATGGCGGCCTTGGGGGTTCAGGAACCGGAGATGAAAATGGATTTTAAGACAACGATAACAAGAACGAAAATGTCTTCTCGGGGACTCGAGGTGTTTTATGGCGGAAAACAGGCCCTGTTCGGGATAGATCTGGATGTGCCGGAACGCGCCGTCACGGCGCTGATCGGGCCGTCCGGGTGCGGTAAATCCACTTTTCTGCGCTGTCTGAACCGAATGAACGACACCATAGACGGCTGTACGGTCAGAGGCAGCGTCAACATAGAAGATCAGGATATCTATGACCGGACGCTCGATGTGGTCGAGCTGCGGGCCCGCATCGGCATGGTCTTTCAAAAGCCCAACCCGTTTCCCAAATCGATTTATGATAATGTTGCCTACGGACCAAAAATTCATGGGTTGGTGCGGAACAAGGCGGAACTTGACGAGATTGTCCGGCATTCACTCGAAAAAGCGGGCTTGCTGCGCGAAGTTGAGGACAGGCTCGATGAGCCAGGGACCGGACTGTCCGGGGGTCAGCAGCAACGGCTCTGTATCGCCCGGGCTATCGCCGTCAACCCCGAGGTTATTTTGATGGATGAACCCTGTTCGGCGCTCGATCCCATCGCCACCGCCCATATCGAAGAACTGATTGACGAGTTGCGTGAAAATTTCACCATCGTGATCGTCACCCACAATATGCAGCAAGCCGCGCGCGTGTCCCAACAGACCGCCTTCTTTCATCTCGGGCTCCTGGTTGAATGCAGTGCCACAGACGAAATTTTTACCAGCCCAAAGGATGAACGGACGCAGGGCTACATCACCGGGCGGTATGGCTGATGCAAAGCAAGAAGGAGCAAAACTATGATAGGTGAGCACATCGTCAAAGCCTATGATGACGAACTTCAGCATCTCAACAACACCATTGTTGAGATGGCCGGTCTTACGGAGGCCCAACTGGATGGTGCGATCCGGGCGCTGGTAAACCGGGACGCGGAGCTTGCCTACTGCATCATCGACGATGACGACAGGATCGACGAGCTCAATTACGAGGTTGATACCCAGGCGATGCAGCTACTTGCGCTGCGTCAGCCCATGGCGCTGGATCTCCGCAATGTGGTCGCGGCGCTGAAGATTTCCGCCGATCTGGAGCGTATCGCGGACTACGCCACCAATATGGCGCGCCGGACCATTCCGCTAACCGAAACGGCTCTCATGGGCCCTGTTCATGTTATTCCCCGGATGGGGCGCCTGGTGATGTCCATGATGAAGAACGTGATCGATGCCTATATCACTCATGATTCCGACAAGGCCCATGAGGTATGGCACGCCGATGCGGAAGTCGACGAGATGTATGTCAGTCTGTTCCGCGAATTGCTGACCTACATGATGGAGGACGCCCGCCGTATCACGCCGTGTACCCATGTCCTGTTTATGGCAAAAAACATCGAACGCATGGGCGATCACGTGACCAATATTTGCGAAACGATCCATTTCCTCGTACATGGCGACCGATTTCGCGAGAACCGTCCGCGCAAGACCCGCTCGGACCGGCTTCTGACAGATATGGACCCTGACAAATGAGCCTTGTCATTGGGAGATCGCGGACGCAAATACATGTTGGGACAGATCGAACCGGAAGCGCTGGCGCTAAAATGACCCCTTTGATCCTTATTGTTGAAGACGAAGAACCGCTTGCGGAAATGCTGCGGTATAATCTCGATAAATCGGGGTTTCGTACCATGGTCGCGGTTACCGGCGAGGAGGCTCTGCAAAAGGTTGACATGGAACTGCCTGATCTCGCGGTGGTCGACTGGATGCTGCCGGAACGCTCCGGGATCGAAGTCTGCCGCGTCCTGCGCGCCCGCGACGATACGCGGAAACTGCCCATCATCATGCTGACCGCGCGCGGTGAAGAGGGCGATCGCGTATTAGGCCTGGAAGCGGGCGCCGACGACTATGTGGTAAAACCCTATTCCCCGCGGGAGCTGATCGCGCGCATAAACGCCCTGCTGCGACGAAGCGAAGTGCAAAGCGCGCTGCCGCAAAAGGAATATGCCGGCGTCGTCGTGGATTTGGATGCCCACAAGGTAACCCGTGATGGGGCGCCGGTCCGTCTCAGCCCGACCTGTTTCAAGCTCCTTACAACCCTGATGGAGCGGCCGGGTTATGTTTTCTCACGCGACAGGCTGCTCGGGCGGGTGTGGGGCGGCGATGTGTTTGTCGAGCCACGCACCGTCGATGTCCATATAAGGCGGCTGCGTCAGGCGCTGAATGCCCGCGGCGGCTGCGATCTTATTCGCACCGTCCGCGCCAGCGGTTACGCAATAGACGAACAGCAGGACGCGTAGCCGGTACCGAATTTTACTGCCCGCCTGTGAGAACGGGATACTCATGATTCTTTAATTGTATGGCCGGTATAGCGTATGGTCTGGCCTCTTTCGGCTTGAGGCATTATCCCTGCGCGGAAATCCTGTCGTCCGCGGCTGGAATTGCGCTAGAATTGTCGCACTATGACTGATCCCATCGCCGTCTCGAATGAGCGGAAACAGCCCGGTAACAACAAGGGCAATGGCCCGGCGCGGCTTCTATTGATTACCGGTATGTCGGGTGCCGGGAAAAGCACGACGTTGAAGGCGCTCGAGGATCTCGGATACGAGGCAGTCGATAATCTGCCGCTGTCGCTGGTGGGCAATCTGGTCGGCCTGCCGGGCCAGGATTTGGGACCGCTTGCCATCGGCGTCGATATAAGGACCCGGGATTTTGGAATCGATCTGTTTTCCCAGCAACTCGATGCGCTGCTTGCCCGTCCCGATCTAAAAGTCGACCTGGTCTTCCTTGATTGCGATGACGAGGTGCTGCGCCAGCGATATACCGAAACCCGGCGCCGCCACCCCATGTACGAACGGCCCCGCGATACTGACGGATCGACACCCGAACGGCGCGTCAGCGATGCCGTTGCCCATGAGCGCAATCTGGTCACGCCCTTGCGTGACCGCGCTGATCTGGTCATCGACACATCCAACCTGACGCTCAATGAATTTCGCCGCGTTCTGGTCGGTCATTTTGGAAACGTCGCGGAATCGTCATTTTCCGTCTCGGTGGTTTCGTTTTCCTACCGACGCGGTATTCCCCGCGAAGCCGACCTTGTTTTCGACGTGCGGTTCCTTTCCAACCCGTTTTATGAAAAAGACCTGCGGGCCCTCACGGGGCTGGATAAGGACGTTGGCGAATTTATCGCGGCCGACCCGGATTTCGCCACCTTTTACGGCTCCCTGATCCAGTTGATCGAGCCATTGTTTCCGCGGTTCCGCGCCGAGGGAAAAAGCTATCTGACCATTGCTGTTGGCTGTACCGGCGGGCAGCATCGATCGGTTTATGTTGCGGAAAGACTCTATGCGTGGCTGCTTTCACGGGGTGAAAGCGTAACCATTTCCCACCGCGAAATTCAGGGGTCTCTCGGAAAACATCTTCCAGCCGCATGTTGACGTATATATAAGGGCGGATAGAGGTAGGGCTTGCAATGATCGGTATTGTGCTTGTTACCCATGGCCGCCTGGCCGAAGAACTGGTCAGCACGCTCGAGCATATTGTCGGGCCGCAGGAGCAGATCGCGACAGTCTGCATTCAGCCGGATGACGATATGGAAAGTCGGCGTCGGGATATCCTTGAAGAAATCGCCAAGGTGAAAGGAAAGGACGGCGCAATTTTGCTGGCTGATCTGTTTGGGGGAACCCCGTCAAATCTGGCGATATCGGTCATGAATGAGACCGGGGTGGAGGTCATAACCGGCGTCAATCTGCCCATGATCATTCAGCTGGCCCAGATCCGGAAAACATATCCGCTGATGGAGGCGGTGGCCGAAGCGCAGGAAGCAGGCCGGAAAAATATTCATGTGGCGTCCCAATTGCTTGCCGACCGGACCAAATAGTCCCGCCTTTGCACAAATTTTTGATGTCAGAATTCGACCATGCCGCCTTCTCCCGTTGTTAGCAGGAGCGTTACCATTTGCAATCGGCGTGGATTACATGCCCGCGCCGCGGCCCGTATTGCGAAGCTGGCCGAAGATTTTTCGGCCGACATCAGCGTTGGGGCGAATGGGCTGACGGTTTCCGCCCTTTCCATCATGGGTTTGATGCTGTTGGCGGCTGGCCCCGGCACCGAGGTTGAGATTGAAGCGACCGGCGCGGCTGCCGAGGAGGCCGTCGCCGCGCTGGTTGCCATGATCGAATCGCGGTTTCATGAGGATAGTTGACACGGAATGAGCGGTCATTCTGTCCTTGTTTACAATTCTGACTTGTCCGGCTTAAGGGCTGCCCGCAGGGTTGAGACTTGCCTTTCCCCGCGCGCGGCTGCTATACGGCCTCCCAATCAGGCCGCTCAACACTTTTTCCATAGGTTCCGCTTAATTGACGAGGCGGCCCGCCACCTTCAATTCAGCCAATTCAGCCGCCAACATTTCAGGAGTTACAGATGAGTACCGACGCCGACTATAAAGTTGCCGATCTTTCCCTCGCCGATTGGGGCCGCAAGGAAATTTCTATCGCCGAAACCGAAATGCCGGGTCTGATGGCGTTGCGCGAAGAATTTGGCGTCCAGAAGCCGCTAAAGGATGCCCGTATCGTGGGTTGTCTGCATATGACGATCCAGACGGCCGTTCTGATTGAAACCCTTACCGCTTTGGGGGCGGAAGTGCGTTGGAGTTCCTGTAATATTTTCTCCACCCAGGATCAGGCCGCGGCCGCGGTCGCCGTGACGGGTGTTCCGGTTTTTGCCTGGAAAGGGGAAACCGATGAGGAATTCTGGTGGTGTATAGAGCAGACCCTGGAAGGTCCGGGCGGTTGGAAGCCAAATATGATTCTGGACGATGGCGGTGACCTGACCGCAATCATGCATGAGAAAAGGCCGGATCTTCTTGCTAATATACGCGGACTGTCGGAAGAGACCACGACCGGCGTGCATCGTCTGTACGAAATGGAAAAGAACGGATCCCTGGCGGTGCCGGCGATCAACGTCAATGATTCGGTAACCAAGTCGAAATTCGACAATCTTTACGGTTGTCGCGAAAGCCTGGTCGATGGCATCCGTCGCGCCACCGATGTCATGCTGGCCGGTAAGGTCGCGGTAGTCTGCGGCTATGGCGATGTCGGCAAGGGGTGCGCCGAATCGCTCAAGGTTAGCGGATCCCGCGTGCTGGTCACCGAGATCGACCCGATCTGCGCTTTGCAGGCCGCGATGGAGGGCTATGAAGTCACCACCATGGAAGATGCGGCGGCGGCCGGCGATATTTTTGTGACCACGACAGGCAACATCGACGTCATCACGCTCGACCATATGCGTGACATGAAGGATCGCGCGATCGTCTGCAATATCGGCCATTTCGATAGTGAAATTCAGATCGAAAAGCTGCGCAATCTCAAATGGCACAACGTCAAGCCACAGGTCGATGAGGTCGAATTCCCGGACGGAAAGCGCATTATCGTCCTGGCCGAAGGGCGTCTGGTCAATCTTGGCTGCGCGACAGGCCATCCAAGTTTTGTGATGAGCGCATCCTTCACCAACCAGGTTCTGGCCCAGATTGAGCTTTGGGGGAACAGCGCGAATTATGAGAACAAGGTCTACGTGCTGCCGAAGCATCTCGATGAAAAAGTCGCGTTGCTGCATCTTGCTAAGCTCGGAGTCAAATTGACCAAGCTCTCCAATGAACAGGCGAACTATTTGAGCTTGCCTGTCGATGGGCCCTACAAGCCGGAACACTACCGGTATTGATTGCTGTCCGCGATTTGCATGACGGGCAGAGGCGCTGATCGTTGTCACCCAGGAAGGGATCGGGGCGATGAAGGGTTTTGGCCGACACTGGCGTAATAGTCTTTTCGCCGCACTCGTCCTTTGTCCCGGTGCGGCGTTGGCCGATGCAGGTCCCTCAGTCGTAGGCACCGCCGTTCCTACCGTCGGGATGTTCCTCGCGCTGATGGTGGCGGTGTTTGCCTGCATCGCCTTCCGTCGCCGGGCGCTCGCCGCCGAGGCGTCCGCTCTGCGGTTGACAGAGCGTGTGGCGCTGCGCGATGCCGTGGCGGCGCTGCGTGGTGAGCAGGCAATAATCTGGCCGTTCACGGGTACGGAAGAAATTGTGTCTGCCGGTCTCGCCTCCCTGCTGAATGTCGATACGGCGCCGGGCGGTTGGTTTGCCGCCTTTCGGGCCATGCTAAGGGAGCCTGACAAAGAAGCGTTGGAACAGGCGGTGGCTGGACTGCGCCAGAACCGGAACGATTTCAGCCTGACAGTCACCTCGCGGGACGGTGCGCGGATTTTTGCCGTTCGCGGCGATAGCGTTGTCTCCGGGGCGGTCGGGGCGTCGGTCTTGCTGATCGACGACCGAACGTCCGTTGCAGGGCAAATTGCACGGTTGGCGGTCCATTCCGGCGAACTGCATCAAATCCTGGATGCGCTGCCCATTCCGGTATGGCTGCGCGATGCCGATTTTACCCTTAAATATGCCAATCGGGCCTATCGCGCGGCGGTCGAAGCGGATGAGAACACGCCCGACGATCAGCTGCCCGAAATTGCCGCCGCCGTGGGTGCAAAGGCCGGTGGTGTTGCGTTGGCGGCCCGCGCTCGCGCCGCCGGAATCCCGCAAAGCGAAGAGCGCCATGTGGTGATCGCGGGCGCGCGCCGCCGCATGGAACTGGTCGAAGCGCCGTTTGAGGGTAGCGACTATATGGCCGGATTTGCCATCGATCTGACCCAGGTCGAGGAAATGGAAGCGGAGCTTTCGCGTCACGTGGGTGGGCACGAGGTCATTCTGCAGAATTTGGGGACCGCCATCGCCATCTATGGTCCCGATCAGTCGCTGCAGTTTTTCAACAATGCGTTTCTGCAGCTTTGGCAACTCGATGAAGCCTGGTTGCGCGCTTCACCGCGAATGGGTGAGGTCCTTGAAAAGCTGCGCGACGGGCGCCGCCTGCCGGAACATGCCGATTTCCCGGCTTTCAAAAAAGGACAGCTGACACTTTTCACAACGCTGATCGACCCGCTCGAAGAGATGGTCCATCTGCCCGATGGAACCACCTTGAGATCAGTGGCTATGCCCCACCCGTTCGGCGGATTGTTGATGTTATGGGAAGATGTGACGGACGCGTTGGCGCTTGAACGGAATTATAACACGCTGATCGCGGTACAACGCGAAACCCTCGATAATTTGTTTGAAGGGGTTGCCGTTATCGGTGCGAATGGCCGCCTGCGCCTGTCGAATCCTGCCTTTGGCAGCATGTGGCAAATACCGTCGTTCGAACTTGCGAACGAGCCGCACATATCCGAAATCGTCGAACGGATGGCCGAATTGCTGGATCCGGTTGATGATTGGCAATCCGAAAAAGAGCGGCTGATCGGCATTTTTACCGGACGCGAGACCTATAGTGACCGGTTCGAGCGTTCCGACGGCAGCGTTCTCGATTTCGCGACCGTGCCGCTGCCCGATGGCGCGGTGTTATTGAGTTACCTGGATGTGACGGCGGCGATCAATATGGAACGCGCGCTGCGCGAACGGAATGAGGCGCTGGAAACCGCCGATCGCCTGAAGTCCGAATTTATCGCGAATGTTTCCTATGAGTTGCGGACGCCATTGAACACCATCATTGGGTTCACCGAAATTCTGGCGGGCCAGTATTTTGGCGATCTCAACGATCGGCAGAAAGAATATGGCAGCGGCATTCTGGAGGCCTCCAACCATCTTCTCATGCTGATCGATGACATTCTGGATCTGGCGACCATCGAAGCGGGCCATATGAGTCTCGAACTCGGTTCGATAGACCTCAAAGCCTTGATAACCAGTACCCTTGGTCTGATCCGCGAAAGGGCGCGGCAGAAATCGATCGAGCTGGAAAATGACTGCCCCGACGATATCGGCGCCATCGTTGCCGACGAGCGCCGCCTGAAGCAGGCCCTGTTCAATATTCTGTCCAATGCCGTCAAATTTACACCCGAAAACGGCACCATCAGGATGTCGGCCCAACGGCAGGACGGTAATGTCGTCCTCACGACGAGCGACAGCGGCATCGGTATCAGCGCAGAGGATCAGGAACGGGTTTTGAGAAGTTCGAACGCGGGTCCAGCGCCGAAGCGCGCCGATCGGGGGCCGGCCTTGGTCTTTCCCTGGTAAAAAGCTTTATTGAGCTACATGGTGGTACGGTTGAACTGCAATCCGCCGCCGATGTCGGCACTAAAGTGATCTGCACCCTGCCTGCCCGCGCCGGGTCTGTTACCGTGTCTCACCCGGCCAGCGTCTGAATTCTATATTGGCTGCTAAATCGCACCGGCCCGCGTCACCATCCTGTGGGGCGGTGGTTGCGGGATTCGTCCGTGGCCTTTACAAGCAAACCATGGTGATGGCGCAAGAATCCGAGGGTGCGATTGCGGTGTCGTTGGCCAGTCCCGCTGACACGCAGGCCTTTGCCACGCGTCTTGCACCGTTGGCCCGACCCGGCGATGTTGTCGCTTTGGCGGGGGATCTCGGCGCCGGTAAGACAACATTTGCGCGGGGCTTTATTAACGCCCTGTTTGTCACCCATGGTTTGCCGACGGAAGATGTTCCGAGCCCGACTTTTACCTTGGTGCAGGAATATCAACTGCCTGATTTCACGCTGTATCATATCGACCTTTACCGGATCGAAGCGGAATTGGAGATATTGGAGCTCGGGCTTGAAGATGCATTTGCCGATGGCGTTTGCCTGGTCGAATGGCCGGATCGTCTCGGGTCGCTGTTGCCGGCAAATCGTTTGGAACTGGATTTCCGCCAGGGTGATCCCGGCGAAGATCAGGACAGGCGTCTCGTGCGGCTGACCGCTTTTGGCGATTGGAAGGGCCGGGTTCGCACCGGTGCGTTAAATGGCTGACAGAACCGATCAAATCGCCGACTTCTTGACGGTCGCCGGCTGGGGAGGCGCCACCCGGGTCATTCTGGCCGCGGACGCGTCCTTCCGGCGCTATGACCGCATCAGCGATGGCGATCGTCGCGCGGTCCTGATGGATGCCCCGCCACCCAAGGAGGATGTGGGGCCCTTTTTGAGGCTGGCGCGTCACCTTGTCGGACTCGGCTATAGTGCGCCCCGGATCCTGGCAGAGGATTCCCTGGCCGGGTTTCTTTTGCTCGAGGATCTCGGCGACGCTACCTTTACCCGGCTGCTTGCCGGGGGCGCGGACGAGATGTCGCTCTACCATCTGGCGACCGACCTGCTTATCGATCTGCACCGCCGGCCCGTGGATCGGGCCGTTCCTCCGGGATGTCCCGACTATGACGATGCCCGGCTGCTGGACGAGGCGGCTCTGCTGACCGATTGGTATATGCCCCAAATACTGGATGCACCTGTGTCCGCGGCGGCATCGGCGGCGTATCGCGATCTCTGGAAGACGGCTCTGGTTGGGGCGCGTTCGGTGCCCGATACGCTGGTATTGCGGGACTACCATGTCGATAATTTAATGCGCGTCGCTGGCCGGCAAGGCATCGCCGCCTGTGGCCTGCTCGATTTTCAGGATGCGGTTCGCGGACCGGTTACTTACGATTTGGTGTCCCTGATCGAGGATGCGAGGCGCGACGTGTCGCCCGCCGTGGCCCGTAGCGTCGTTGCGCGGTATGTCGCGGCTTTCCCGGCGCTGGACAGGGAAGATTTCGACCGCTCCCTGGCGGTGCTCGGCGCGCAACGCCATGCCAAGGTCATCGGCATCTTCACCAGGCTATGCGTGCGCGACGGCAAGGCTGATTATCTCAGACACGTTCCGCGGCTCTGGCGCTTGCTGGAGGCTGCCTGCTCTCACCCGACCATGGCGCCCCTCCGCGGCTGGCTGGATAGCCACATTCCCGCCGACAGGCGCGGTATCCCAGTTTGTGGGGATCGAACATGACGGGCACGACACCGTCCGCCGCCATGGTGCTCGCCGCTGGGCTCGGTCTCAGGTTGCGGCCGCTCACGGAACATTGCCCCAAACCATTGGTTGCCCTGGCCGGCAGGACCCTGTTGGACCGGGCGCTCGATCACCTTGTCGCGGCCGGCGTAGCGCGTGCCGTGATCAACCTCCACTATCTCGGTCACATGATCGAAGCGCATCTGGCCGACCGGTCATCGCCGGCGATCGATTTTTCCCACGAAGAAGACGCGCTTCTTGAAACAGGCGGTGGTGTAAACAAGGCGCTCGCCCTGCTGGGGCCAGCGGCGTTCTATGTGATCAATGCGGACATCGCCTGGACCGATGGAAAGAGTCCCGCCCTGCATCGCCTCGCGGCGGCCTGGCGTGACGGGGACATGGATGCCTTGCTATTGCTGCACCCGGTGACGACGGCAACCGGCTATGACGGTGTGGGCGACTACTTGTACTGCCAGACGACGGAAGAAAATCCGGACGGGCGGCCCAGCCCGTTGACCCGCCGTCGCGATCGCCCGTCCGCGCCCCATGTGTTTACGGGTGTTCAGCTGCTGCATCCCCGGCTGTTCGCCAACGCCCCCGCCGGACCCTTTTCCTTGACGCGTCTTTATGACAGGGCCGAAGAAGCGGGCCGGCTTTTCGGCATCGGGCATATGGGCGACTGGCATCATATTGGAACACCGGCCGGCTTGGCGGAAGCAGAGGAAATTCTGTCGAAAGATCCAGCGCCACCCGGCCACAGGGGGTAACATCCGATCATGGCGCCGCGCCCGACAGTTTATTCGAT